>NZ_KB894585.1 GCF_000374545.1 Anaeromusa acidaminophila DSM 3853 | reverse complement strand
TTCCAACGTTGAAGGATGTAACGTTAGACAGCCACAGAATGGGTTTCAGGCTATTTTCCCAATCCCCCTTAGAAATGGACACTCAAACCTTGCGTTCACCAAACTCAGGTTAAACCTCATATCCGGTTGCCATTGCGGTTCTAGTCGTGCCCTTTAGCCTTTGGGCAACTTACCGCTTTTCTGCCGTACTCTGTTCCCGTGTCAGCTTTCGCCTTTCGGTTAGGCAGATTGGCTCACCCATGATTGTGGGTGGTAGTTCCTTATCCTACTTTTAATGACGCCCTATCTGGGCGTACACCTTCCTCTAATACCGCGACCCTATGTGCATTGCTACTTCCTTGATACACAGCATTCCAGCTTTCCCTAATTCTTGCTGGATCTTTGACTACACCAGGATGCTCTAGCACTCCGCCAGGATTGGCTCCGTTAGCAAAAAACTTGGCACCATATTCTTCAGTGGCAATAGCCATACCTACTGCATTTTTTGCCATGGCAATGGGCGAATAACCAATTATGCCATCAAAACCAAGCCCTGGAATGTGAAGAACTTCATAACTGCGTAAAAAATATGTCTGCCCCTCTTTTTCATATTGGTAGACAAGTTCACCATGCTGATTCCGGTTGACAATGACCTTGTTAGGTAGAAGTGGATACAAGCCAAGAACTCGCCCGCGACCGTCACGAATAATCTGTGCATATGCATTTCCCCATAATAAAAGATGACTCATAAGTGTTTCTCTAAACACAAATGAAGTCATCTCTGGATTTGGCTCACTATGGAGCAAATAATATATGGGATGTTCGATGGCTTTTTCTTTGCCATTTAGGGTATATCTATACGTATGAAATGGCAAAGAAGCAATGGTTTCTGCTAATATCCGAACGCAGGCATAGACCGCTGTGGTCTGCAGTGCTGTCTTTTCATTCACCGCCTTACCACTAGAACTTGTACCAAAGAAAAAGCTGGGTGGACTAAACCACGAACTGTTTTTAGGACTGGCTCTGGTTTTAAAAAGTCTTGATAGGAATGAAAAATTCATCGATGACCTCCTGAAAAAAATAATTTGACATTAAAGGTGCGATATGTTACCTTATTATTAAAGGTTGCATATCGCACCTTATAGTAATTAAAAGAGAGGGATAAACATATGAAACCATCATTTGATTCTTTTGTAACCTCGTTTCCAACCAACAAAGTTATACAACACAGTTCGTCTGCGAAACACATTTATGACGAAATTATATGGGATGATGACGTTCGCATTAAATTTGTTGAAGCTTCCGAAAATGGTCGTCCTGCATTGTCTGCTTGCGCCAAGCAAGTCGAAGATTATTGTTTGAACGATCCTACTTGCGATCTAGACTTATCTAATGATACGGTTAAGCAAACCATAGGTCGCATGGTAAAAACAGCTATGCTCCCCTTTGGCTATACAACCAAAAACAAAAGCCGCCTTTCTTTGGAATTAAACCTACAGTTCTTCGTGACCGCAATGAATTACGAGTATACAGGAGGAGAAACTCAGAAAGTAGTTAAACAAATTGTAGATTGCTAATTATAATACCAAAATCCCCCGTTGATCGTATACGCTACCACTATAACCGCCATTCCGAATAGCTCGATCCAACGCCATTATAAGTGCAACAGCACCGTCAATACGATCGGTGCTTTTTTCTTTGTCCGGTTTAATATTGCCAGCCGGATCGGTCTTCACATAAATGTTATCCATCATCCACCGTAGCACTGGATTGCCACCATGTGACACTTTCTTTTCTAATACTAGTTTCATTAGTTCCTTAGAAGCTGGCGACATATCCTTATAACCTTGTCCAAAAGGTACCACCGTAAACCCCATACCTTCAAGATTCTGCACCATTTGGACGGCGCCCCATCTATCAAAAGCAATTTCTTTGATGTTGTACGCAGTATTGAGTTCCTCAATAAACGCTTCGATAAATCCATAATGTACTACATTCCCTTCTGTGGTTTTGATATACCCCTGCTGATCCCAAATATCATATGGCACATGATCACGCCTCACTCTTGTTGCAAGGTTATCTGCCGGAATCCAAAAGTATGGTAACACAATAAATTTTTCTTCCTCATCTCGTGGTGGAAACACTAAAACAAACGCAGTAATATCTGTAGTGCTAGATAAATCCAAGCCCCCATAACACTCTCTGCCACTCAACATATCGAGTTCTGTCGGAAACGCACATTCATCCCAACGATCCATCTGCATCCAGCGTATTGATTGTTTGACCCACTGGTTCAGCCGCAATTGACGAAATAAATTTTCTTCTGCCAAATTCTCTTTGGCGCTCTGAAAAGCAGCTCTAACTTTTTCTATATCAATGGTATGTCCAAGGGATGGATTTGCCTTATACCAGTTTTCTTCCTTGCCCCAGTCATCGTTATCTTCCATGCCATAAATAGCCGAATAAAAGGTTTTGTCAATTTTTTTACCTTTTAAAACATCTTTTGCTTTTTGATGTACTTCATAACAAATTGAATTACGGTCATTGCCAGCAGTAGTAATAAGAAAAAATAGTGGCTGTGTTCTCGCATCACCGGAGCCTTTGGTCATAACATCATAGAGATTGCGGTTTGGCTGTGCGTGTAGTTCATCAAATACCACCGCATGCACATTCAGTCCATGCTTAGTATAAGCTTCTGCGGATAGAACTTGATAAAAACTGTTGGTTGGCTGATACACAAGTCGTTTTACTGACATAATCGGTTTAATCCTTTTTTTAAGTGCCGGACATTGATCAACCATATCCACTGCTACATCAAATACAATGGATGCCTGTTGGCGATCAGAAGCACAGCCATACACTTCTGCACCCCACTCACTATCACCGCATGTCATATATAGGGCAACTGCCGCCGCCAATTCACTTTTACCGTTTTTCTTTGGAATTTCAATGTAAGCCGTGTTATATTGCCGATAACCACTTTCTTTCACGGTTCCAAAAATATCGCAGATTATTTTATCCTGCCAGGGTAAAAGCTCAAAAGGAACTCCTCGCCACTGTCCCTTGGTGTGTTTTAAGCAATTAATAAACTGAACAGTACGCTGCGCCTTATTTTCATCATACATGGCTTTTTCCTCCATGCAGCAAAATAAGCTCCATTGGGTCTGCTTCCTGCGGACTACTTTCGGTAGCAATCCGGCTCCGTGCCGACGGAGTCAGCCCAAACTGCTCACAGAACTTGAGCATAATTTTTAAATTTGTTTGTGCAATCGATACCTGTGGCACCTGCTGCAAATATCCGTTTGGCGTACGAATCATGGTACCATGCTGACTAATAAACTCTTCGGCTTCCTTCCACCTAGCATAGGCTTGGCAATACCCAGCAAACGCTGCCATATCCATTTCAGTTAATAGACCTAACTGCTCTAGTGTTTTCCCCATACGTTTCCATTCTTTTTTTGCTTCCTCTTCTAGCCAAGCCGGACAGCGAGGGGCTTTTTTATCTGGCTTGGGTTCATTTTTATTGAGCGGTCTGCCGCCTGGATTGCCTTCTAGCACTTTCATCGCGGTTGGTTTTGGCTTTCTTCCTCGTTGCGCCATATTCCCCACCTCCTTCTCTTGGCTTGCAAAGAAAAAAGACCTCCGAAGAAGTCTTTGCTCTAAAATGATTCTATTTACTTATTTTCAATTTTACGGCATAAATCCTCACCATAAAGTACACTCAAACTCCCTCCACTATCCCAAGCAACCATAATACTTCCCATATCATCAACACCAACCACCGTGCCTCTAGTACCGATGGGCGGCGCTTGTTCATCCTCCATACGGATAAGCTCCACTCTGGTGCCGGCGGGGTATTGTTTGCGTAGGCGCTCGACTATTTCTCGCTTAATAAACATCGCCGTCCGCCTCCGCAATGGTGTCCTCAAGGGCCTTTTCCAGAATGTTTATATCCAAATGGAACTCGGAGTAGGCGTCCTCGACCACCTTGTAGTATCGGTAGCTGGGTTCGCCAAGAGGTCTGCGTTCATCCATGATGTAGGCCATAGCCTTTTCCCGCTTGCCGTTTACGGAAACGGTCAGGTCTTTCTTATAGTAAAATGTTGGAAAGCCCTCATAGCGGTCAAGGTTCATTTCATCTGTTTCGCCGATTTCCCAGACGATGACCGGAACCTTGTAGCCGTCCGCCTTTTCAATAGTGGCGTAAGCCCCTGTCTGCGAACCCCTAAAGAGCAGCCGGTAGCCTTCCACTTCCGATGTGCATATGAGTTTCGCCGTTGGACAGCGGAAAGACATCTGGCGTATATCCATGTTGCTGCCGTATGCGATGTAGAGTTTTGTTTTCATGCTTCAATCCATCCTTTCCGAAAGTCGTTTTCCCTTTCACCGCCTAAAGGGCGGTCGCGCCGCCCTTGGTGTGCCTGTGGCTAATTCCTTCAAGCAACCTGTCTCCAAGCCGAGTTGCCTTCAAGGTGCTTGAGGAAGTGCAGTCTGCAAGTCTTGAACTCGCTCCCGATAAGTCCCAAACGGAGCATCCAGCATCTGAAGGCGTACTTTTCGTTATCGGTGACCGTTCTTCTTGCGGAAGCCTTCTTCTGTGTCAAGGCTTGGTGGCAAACTGCCAGGCAGAACTGTATGTAGGCTCTAATCTCTCCTGCGTGGGTGGTGGAGTTGAAAAGTCTGAACTCGACCGTGCCTTTGGTAAAGGTGGCATGGAGGTTCAAGCCGTGATAGCGGGTGTTGTTGTAATGGCGGTCTCTGCCATAAGGGTCTTCTGCGTACCAGATGTCCGCAAGCTGCGCCATTGTCTGGGGCTTCCTGCGGTTGATGGTTTCAAGCAGTTCCTCGTTGGTCTTTTTGCAGTAACGAAGGCGTCTTGGGTCTATCTGAAGGGCTTTGTAAAGAATGTCCTCCTTGCTTGCGATGATGTTGACGATATTGCGGAGGGTCTGCGGTGTGAATCTCTCTGCCCCGACATGAACGTGTATTCCGCAGGAGGCGTTCACAATCGCGCCCTTGTGCCGAAGCTGCCTGACCAGTTCCTGCAAATCCGCAATGTCATCGTAAGTCAAGATGGGGCTGACCACCTCGGTCTTGTATTCATCTCCTGCGGAGGTTATTGAACCGCCGACCTTCTTCTCGGCAACAATGCTTGAGTCGTACATGGCTTTCCATGCTCTGCCCTTGCAGTCTTTGGCTTCGTAGGTGCGGTAGGTGCCGCCAACGTAATTGGTTTCGCCTGTTTGGAAGTAGGCTGCTATAACCTTGGCCGCTTGCTCTCTCGTGATGCCTGTCATTTCGATTTCAATCCCGAATTTCTGCGTTTTCATCTGTTTTCACCCTTTCAAAATGTGTGTTTCTTTCCTTTTGGTAGTACTATATATCACTCTAAAAGCACATAATATCCAGTACTATTTTTGAATAAACACAACTATTTTTCAGGCTGAAAACTGTATGCAGTTTGCTTCTCTTATTCTTCTATTGCTGTATTTCTCGAGTAATTGTAACCTTCACTGTTTACCAAAACCCTCTCTCCTGTCAGCAGGTTAAGCACCCTGATGCACCTGATTTCGCCGTTTTTATTTGAACCGCCATCGTCTTTATCAATCCAAGGCTGGTCCTCAAGCAGGTCCTTTGTAAATTCTTTAAAATCGATGTCACTAAGTGCGACCTCTTTAGTAACCCTATAAGCCGATCCAACAAATCCTTCTTTTTTAGCATTTATGGTGGCATCCCTTAGTTCTTCAATATCGACCATTTTTCTTCCGAAAAGTGCTTTCATTATTAAAGCCTCCTATTCCTTCATGCGCGCTTTTTCCGCAAGCAGACGAGCTTTATGCTTCTCCTCATCAGCGGGAGTTCTGAAGGCTGTGTGGCCCTTGAGGCCCGCAAGAAGAGCTTTTCTTGAAACCTTGCCGCCTTCGCCCGAAAGCCCCAAACGCAAAAGCCAACTGCGAAGGTAGTATTTTTCGTTTTCAGGTTTCTGCTCCTTGGCGCTTACCCGCTTTGCTTCCCTTGCCTGTGCCACCATGAAGGCCGCCAGTTCCGCATAGGCTCTGTTCTTGGCGGGTTTTTCTGAAAAAGGAAATGTGAAGGTAACCGTCTCTTCGTCAAAAGCCATGTCCTGGATTGTTGCTTCACCGCTGTCCGCCCCACAGAGAGCGAGTAACGCTTCTTTAGTTTCAGGCGGGTTCGTTTCAAGCGCTTTAATCAAGTCCTCGCTGACAGAAAAACTGTTGCGCCCCACCACCCGGTTCAAAAGGTATTGCTTGCTGTGAAGCATAAAGACCAGGTTGCGAAGGGCGTTCATATCCATTCCGTCGGCGGGAATGCTGATATTCAATTCTTCAACTTCAGACTCAAGATAGCCAAGTTCTATTAAATGCTCTTTCAACTTCTTATAACCATCATCGGTTTCACAGGTTATCCCACCGTCGCGGTCAATGATGAATTCGCCGACTCGATATGCATAGCTTGGCAGGCCGAGGTAGCTTTGCTCCTCGCCCGTGAACTCGCTGATTGCCTTGACCAGTGCTTTTCGGTTATCCGTATTTGTCTTGATAATCATGTGCTGAACCTCCTTTATTTTTTGGTACTACATACATCACTCTGAAAGGCACATAAGTCAAGACAATCCAGACCTCATATTTCTATATTTTCTGTTGTGTCCGCTGCCGGGCGTGGAACCTTATCATAAGGGATTTGAGATCCATCACGCAGTAAAAAAACACTTTCACTGTTTCCGGTCTGTTCCACAAAGCGGTTAACAATAACATCAGCAAACTTCTCATCCAACTCAATGCCGTAGCAGATACGCCCCGTCTGCTCACAGGCGATCATCGTGGAGCCGCTGCCAAGGAAGGGGTCAAGCACGATACAATTGCTCATGCAGGAGTTTTGAATGGGATAAGCCATCAAAGCCACGGGCTTCATCGTTGGATGCTCTTTTGAGGCCTTCGGTCTGTCATATTCCCAAATGGTGGTCTGCTTTCGGTCGGTGTACCACTGGTGCTTGCCGCCTCTCTTCCATCCAAACAAACAGGGCTCATGCTGCCACTGGTACGGGGACCGACCAAGAACCAGTGCGTTTTTCTTCCAAATGCAGCAGCCGGAAAGATAGAAACCGGCATCGGTAAATGATTTGCGGAAATTAAGCCCCTGGGTATCTGCGTGGAACACATAGATGGATGCGTCGTTCTCCATGTTCTGCTCCATATTGACGAATGCTGCAAATAAGAATTTATAAAAATCTGCATCCGGCATATTGTCGTTTTTAATTTTTCCGGCGGTTTCCTCGACGTTAACATTGTATGGTGGGTCGGTTACGACTAAATTAGCTTTACTACCATTCATAAGCGCTGTATACGTCTCTGGTAAAATAGCATCACCGCAAATAAGTCGATGTTTGCCGAGTAGCCATATGTCGCCTTTTTGAGAAATAATCGGCTTCTTTAAAGCTACGTCCACATCGAAATCGTCTTCCTTGATTTCCTTGTTGTGGACCTTTGAAAAAAGTTGCTCAATTTCCGGCGCTTCAAATCCTGTGAAGTCCGTATTAAAATTAGCAGTCTGCAAATCCACAATCAAGTCAGCAAGAAGCTCTTCATTCCAAACACCTGTAATTTTATTAAGCGCAATATTGAGCGCCTTGACTTTATTCTCGTCTTTAATATCGACTACCACACACTGCACTTTTTCGTATCCAAGGTCTTTCAGTACGGTCAGGCGTTGGTGACCACCGATAACCGTCATATCATAATTCACAATAATAGGCTCTACATAGCCAAATTCCAAAATAGAATTTTTAATCTTCGCATATTCCTTATCTCCTGCTTTCAACTTTTTGCGCGGATTATATGCCGCAGGGCAAAGAACTTCTATCGGCAACAATTGCCATGTCATTTCACTCATGCTATACCTCCTCACTTTTCTCGGGACCTACATAGGGTTCTCTACCTTCTTCCTCCCTCCAGAATCGATCATGAACATAACATTCATGACGACAATATCTTCTATTTTTATTTCCATATGCCGTAAATTGCTGCCCACAGTATACACAGGACTTTTCATAAAAAGCAGTTTCTTTTTTTTGAGAATCCTCGGGATGAGTAGCCCACCATTCGCGCCTGCATGCTTCTGAGCAAAATTTCCGCTTTCGTCCTATATTCGGTTGCTCTATTGATTGTCCACAGCATGGGCATGTAATTCCATCTTGAGTTTCTTCTTGCATATTCAATACTACTTCTGTAGCATAACCATCTAATCCATGGCTTTTGCAGTAGTTTCTCACGCTATCTCTAGACAGCCCCAGAACAGAAGCAATGGCTTTATAGCCTACACCCTTCATGCGAAACTCACGTATCTGTTTTGATTGAATGTCTGTCATTGCTTCACATCCTTTCTGCGTAATTTGAATATAAAAAAGCTGCAAAACGTTGCATTTAAGCAATTGTTTTACAGCTTTTTTACTAATATTTTGGCAAAAGTAATATTACTTAGAAACCCTTCCAAGCGCCATACTTTCGCGATAATTTAATGTTGAGGAGCAAAAGAATCTAGCCTTAGGTATCCCCCCTTGCTAATTCTGCGATTTTTCACGCGAAGGGGGGCGGCGGTCTTGGCGCTGGCGGCTCACAGAGATTCAGACCGCCCCTGGGGGTTAGTACTTGAATTCCTGGTACCGGTCCTCGGTCATTGTTTTTGTATCGTGGCATGATTTGCACAATGGTTGCCAGTTGCTTTCATTCCAGAATAGTTTACGGTCGCCTCGATGGGGAACAATGTGATCCACCACCGTGGCTTTCTCAAGCCGCCCGTTTTCAAGGCACTTCGCGCACAATGGATGTGCTTTTAAGAACCTTGCTCTTACCCCACGCCAGCGACTGTTATATCCTTTTTCCTTCGTGCCTTTCACGTCGTGACGGTGCATCGTCGCGTGTTCCTCACAGTACTGCGAACCGTAAGAAATGAGCCTCGCGCAGCCGGAATGCTTGCATGGGATGTTCGGTCTTTTCGGCATAATTGTTTTCTCCTTTCATATGTACGGATGCGTGAAAGGATGAAAGACGCATCCGGCCAAAGAAAAAGAGCCTGGGGGAGAACCCAGACTCTGTATGCTTTCCTGGCAATTATAAGTATAGCGCGGTCGAAATGAAAAAGCAGTACACCTTTAGTACACCTTCAGTAAACCATTCAGCGAAATATACTCTTATTCTTTGAATGACACATATCCAAAATGATACTGAGAATTTGATATGGTCTGTTTTAAATCTCTTCCAGTACTTGTTATTTGCATCATGCTCGCATTAATTTTTGTTTCATCTTGAATGTTAACAAGTTTAATCCAAATGCGCGCCTTTTCACCATCAAATTCAACCGGAAGCCCTTCTTCAGGACATTCCACCGGAAGCTTAGCAGAAAACACTTCCAGAACATCAGCGCTAAATGCGATGTCATTATCGAAATTTTCGTTGTTGACTGCAAAAAGGATTTTCACCTTTTTCCCAGCCGCAATCTGATTGTTGTAATGCTTCACTCGATCCTGACTCATCCCATAAAACAAAGACTGTGTAGAAAACCAAGTAAAGCCTCTGATCTTTTCATCGTTAATATAAACCCTAACTGTTTCTTCTCCATCAAGTTCATCGCCTTCATTTGTTGTGGATATTCCCAGCTTCATAAACAAGTACTCTGGTATTGAATCATCAATCTTACTATCTCGATCAGCAATCATGTTCTTCACCCCCTCAACATTTAAGTACTTTTTTTTGAGGTTCAAATACAATTCTTCGTCTTTAGCCAGCATATACATTTCTACTACATCATTAAGTGCTGCCGTTTTTGTAATCCCCTTGATTGTCACAAACTCGTTAAACATATCCTGAATTGTGTCTGCTACGGTAATCGTCATATAATTTTGTCTTCCCATATTACACCTCCATATTTTTGTACCATATATCCGGTAGACTTATCTTGAGATAAATGTACCATGCTACCGTTAGAGTGTCAATGGTAAAACAAAAAATCTTTTACTGCTAAAATTCAATCAGTTATATTCTTCGTATGCTCCGATCTGTATCTGTATTGCCTTTGTGATTTTCCCCATAATAACATCGCTAGCAATATACCCCTTTTTCTCAAGAAGGCGGTCTTTGTCAATGGCTTCCACCTGTTCAGCAAGAGCCAGGCTTCCACGTCTCAGTCCGCATCCGGCAGATACGGGAATATACACATGGGTTGGCAGAAACCGTTTCTTGTGGATTTTGGAAGTGAGCGGCACAACGGTGATAACAGGAGAATAGGCATTTGCCTTATTATTGCTGACCACAACCACAGGACGGATTCCGCACTGTTTTCTTGTATCTATGTTCTTTCCGAAATCCACGAAATAAATCTCTCCTCTTTTACACATCACATTCACCTCAAAATATATTCTGCCATTTCCTGGTCGTGAATGGCGTACAGAATTTCCAGTTCACGGATTGCCTTCTTGCGATACTTTGCCACCATCGTCCGGCTGACATGGTATTTGTCAGCTAGGTCGTCCCAGGTAAGGCCTTCGATGACCATATCGGAAATAAAATCAGGGAGAATGCCGCTCAAGGAAAGAACAGCTGACTCGAAAAAGATCAGTTCCTCTGCAAGGATAGAATGTTTCTTCTCTAAATGCTCCCGCCACTCACAATTGATACGTTCCATTTTGTTCTTGTATGTTATGGCAATACGGGCAGTCTTATCGGAAACACCACTATCCTGAACTCGCTCACCCTCCGGCTGCGTAAAATACATGGACTCTATCATTTCGGTTCCTGTAATGCCTTTAAAATTCAATATCTGATTTTCTAAACAAGTCCGTTCCATCACCATCTGCGGATAATCCTGCATTATTTTCTCTATCCTTTCGTTCATGGTGCACCTCCAATCCTGGCTTTGACCGCTGCGATCAAAGCGGACTGCCTCATATTCTTTGCTTCTAACGCCTTCATCACATCTTCATCATGGGTGCCGCTGGTAACGATATGGGCAATCACCACGGTGTTTTTTTGACCCTGCCGCCAGAGCCTTGCGTTCAACTGCTGATACAGTTCCAAAGACCATGTTAGCCCGAACCATACTACGGTGGAGCCGCCTTCTTGGAGGTTCAAACCGTGACCCGCCGAAGCCGGATGGATCAGAGCCACAGGTATTTTCCCGGCATTCCAGTCGTCAATATCCTCTGGGGTATCAATTGTTCGTACATCGAACCGCTCACGAATTCTGGAAAGGTCGTGCTTATACCAGTAAGCTACAAGGATCGGCTTGCCGTTAGCGGCTTCAATCAGATCCTCCAAGACATCCAGTTTTCTATCGTGGATGCGGAGGACTTTTTTCTCCTCGCCGTAGACCGCACCATTTGCCATCTGCAGCAATTTGTTTGAAAGGCCGGCAGCATTGATGGCGTCAACATCCTCACCACCAAGGGAAAGAACCATATCCTTTTGAAAACGGTCGTAAAGCTGTTGCTCCTTCTTCTCCATCGAAACCTCAATGCGGTTATACACCTTCTCCGGCATATCGAGGAAGTCCACGGCTTTCATGGAAATGCAGATATCGGAAATCAGTTCATATATTTTTTCCTCCGCACCGTCACGGGGTTTATAAGTATAGATAATTTCACGATTGCGCTTATCCGGCTTAAAGAACCTGTCACGGTAGCCGCCGATGAAGCGCCCGAGCCTTTGGCCCATATCCAACAGATACAATTGCGGCCAAAGGTCAAGGAGCGAGTTCGGTGCCGGAGTGCCGGTAAGCCCTATAACCCTCTGCACTTTCGGACGGACTTTCTTCAAAGTTTTGAACCGCTGTGCCTTATTGGATTTGAAGCTGGACAGTTCATCTATAACCACGGTGTCAAAATCCCATTGGCCGTTTTCAATAAGCCACGATACATTCTCCCGGTTGATGATATAAACAAAAGCACGTTTGTTAAGGGCTTCCTCTCTCTGTTTCTGGCTGCCAAGCACCAAAGAGAATGTAAGTCCTGTCAGATGCTCCCACTTTGCCATCTCCTTTGGCCAGGTATCTTCAGCTACTCGCTTGGGAGCGATAACGAGGATCTTACCAATGTCGAAGCTATCCAAAGCAAGCAGCCATAATGCCGAAAGCGTGATAATTGTCTTGCCGAGTCCCATGTCGAGCATAAGGCAGCAGACCGGATTTGCCAGTATGAACTCTTTTGCATATTCCTGATAGCTATGCGGCTTGTATTTCATCAAGCACACCTCCAATCATTTCTTTGTTGTCCACGCAGTAGACTCGAAAGCCTAAAGCGGTTAGCTGCCTTGCCCGCTTCTCCTGTATAGGCCGCATGTTCTTACCGGGGGCTTTCAGTTCCACGAAAGCCATCTTGCCGCCGGGGAATAGAACAAGACGGTCCGGCACTCCATCAAGACCGGGCGATACGAATTTGACAGCAAGCCCACCACGCTTTTTTACTTCAGTGACCAATTTTCTTTCTATTACACTTTCTCGCAAAAGACCATCTCCTCTCAGCACTTGTGCCGATGTTCCGTGCCTAAGCCAAAAACCTCTATACGCGTGTACACGTACTTACATGTGCCTATTCCTACTATTTCATATATTTTTATTGCTCATTATGGTTTTTTATAGGCACGATAGGCACAAAGCTTGCAGGCCACCCTATTTTACTATCGTTTTGGTCTATGCCTATCTCTGTGCCGTTGGTTTTTACGGAACGATAGGCATGTGCCTAACTCTGCGATTTTGTGCCTTGCTTTTCACGGACGAAGGTTTTCTGCGGGCCATAAAGGGGGTAATAAGTCTTTCCGGTTTTGTTGGAGGTCAGTTTCCGCCACCCCCCGATGCGAGTCAAAATACCTTCAATTTCATAGGAGTCGGTGCGTTTAAGATTCTGACGCTCCTTGCCAAAGCACTCACACCAGATTTCCATCACGCAGACTTTGTCGCGGCTGACACTCCCCGTTGTGGTTGCACCGTCAAACTCGCTACCGCCCAGGAAACTCCTTCTTTGATAAAGATCCATGCCATCCCAGTTTTCCGGCATCAGATGGTCTAGGTAATCGCTGATAATTCCCTCGCGGTCATCGGATTCCATTGCCTGTTGCTGAGCAACGTATGCTTGCGTTGCCACTTCGCCTTTAAGGAACAGTTCCTCTCCGGCACGGTAC
Source organism: Anaeromusa acidaminophila DSM 3853 (assembly GCF_000374545.1). Taxonomy (NCBI): domain Bacteria; kingdom Bacillati; phylum Bacillota; class Negativicutes; order Selenomonadales; family Sporomusaceae; genus Anaeromusa; species Anaeromusa burkinensis. Next base: position 168,433 of record NZ_KB894585.1, on the reverse strand, counting down.
TTCACGACGGCCTCCGCCCAAATCTGATCGACCTCGGCCAAATCCCAGGCATTGTACTTTGCCTTACCCGTAACATGTACAGGCCAGAAACGGCGGTTGCCCGTGATGTCGCGGAGAAAGCCGCTCTCAGCATTTGTTGACCCCACGATGATGTTGGTTCTTGGATGGCTTTCCACATTGACGCCATAGGACTGACGGAATTTATCGTCTGTCCTGCTGATGAAAGATTTGACTGTCTCCACATCCACCTTCTTGATGCCCGCCAGCTCCCCAAGCTCAAGAATCCAATAGCCCTGCAGCTTCTCTGCAGCGGTCTTGTCCTTCATATCCGAAATGGACAGACTGTCCGAATACCACTGCCGTCCAAGAAGAGCAAAGAGTGTGGACTTGCCAACTCCCTGCGGACCATTAAGAACAAGGATGGAGTCGTACTTGATGCCGGGCTCATATACACGGGCAACAGCGGCACAAAGTGTCTTTCTTGTAACTGCTCTGACGAATGCGGTATCGTCTGCACCGAGATAATCTATAAGCAGTGTGTCGATACGTTCCTCTCCATCCCATGCGATTGTTGCCAGATATTCCTTAATTGGATGGTAGGTGCGTTCTGCAGATGAAACCGCTAGTAGCGCGTCCTTAAATTTAGTAGGTGACCAGATCCCGTACACCCTCTCAAAGTACACTTTTGCGCAGGCAAGGTCGGCATCACCCCAACCGGGGCGCACTTGGCTCCACGGCAATTCTCCAATCACATCAAGCATACTTTTGAACTCGTTGTATACGATGGGTTTGAGGTTGCTGTCATAGCGGATAATATTAGCAATATTAGTCAGGGTATCTTTAACCCTCCCCTGTTTGTCCAGCTCTAGAAATGTCTGCCAGTTTTCTTCATCAACTCCATCAAACTCTGCCATAGCCTGACTCTCGCGCTCTTTGGCAAGGCGTAGCTTCACCTTTTCGTCATCAACGAGAAATTCTTGCATGGCTTTGAAGGATGGCAGCTTGGAGGGCTCTGTGTCCTCGTCCGCTCTGGCATCCAGACCACCGAACTTATGGATTCGCACCACATCAAAGGCGTTCATGAGATGCCCGCAAGCAGGGTCTGTAGCATGGTGGCTGTATGCATATTTATCTTCATAAATAACTACACCCGCCTGGGAGTCTGCAGGGATATAGTCGTAGCGACCGGTCATTGCACTCTTGCGATATACATCATTAAGGAAAGTATCAATGGCATCCGTCACAGAGTAAGTACGGCAGAAGGCTCCAACCGTTCCTGGCTTTTCCAGAGGGTCAGCCTGTTTCTTGACCTCCCGCTGCACCACAGTCTGCTGCCTTTTTGATACCGGCCATTCAGCTGAATTGTGCCAGTCCTTATATTTGGCAAGGACTGCATCTGGGTCAAGGAGATCTCCGTCTATCTCACGGAACAGGACCTCCCCGTTAGCGGAGGTCGATGGCCAATACATCAGTCGGCTCGGTTCATAGGTGGTATCGTCAAAGAGCTCAATGCCGATTTCCTCTGCCACCTTTCTTGCTACCGCAGAGTACTCATCGGGTGACACCTCGCGGGCGAGTGGAATAATTAGTCGAAGGCGTGGCTTTTCTTGAGTATGTTTATGTGTGGAGTAGAAATAGCATTTGAAGGAAAAGAACATCTCGATCTGTTCGATGGTGTCTGGCAGTGCGTAGTCCATATCCAGACATAGCCCCGAGCGGGTCAGGACACAGTCCTTTTTTCGTCTGCCACCTTTCAGGGTTCCAAGTACAAAGCCTCCAACGTCTTTAATCTCATCCTGCTTGGCCTTGCTGAGTTTCTTGTACTGCTCCACCGTCTCTGCGGTTCTGTGAGTGGTGGATATGCGGTTACGGAACTCGTCTAGTTCCATTTCCGTCAGGTTCCAATGTTTGTCCATACGGGAATTGCCCGTACAAAGCCTTATTTTCATCTGAGTTCCCTCCCTGCGGTAAAGAGTTCTATGTTTCTTGCGGTTCGCTGACGGAGCCGCCTTGCTTCCTTAAACCTTGAAGTGTACTCTCGATACTCCTCTGTTTTCTCAGGATAGTACATTGCCTTATCGGCATACTCCTGCATCTGGGCACCATATCTGCTCTCCAACCCATAAAGGAATGCAAGCAATCTGTCTTTGTCGACTTCCGATGAATATCTGTGAATCAGAGAAAAGACCTTCCTGGCTTTGTCCAGAGTACAGGGAAAAAAGTAATCAAGGTTCAGCTCCATATATCCTGTGGGATACTTAATCTTAAGTTTTCTGGCATCCGCTTCTGCATTGCGGATGCCTTCATATGCGGTCGGATCATAGTAACCTTCCGCGTTGTATTTGCTGATTCCCAAAGAAACACACCCCCTATGCGCTTAGCCTGCGTTCAATAACCGGCAACAGGCCGCATTCATTTTTCAGCAAGTCATAAAGAAACAGTCTACCCTTCTGCGTCCAGTAGGTGTGCATCGCACTTCGTTCAGCATCAATGGCATATGTCTTGGACTGGGTGTAACCTTGGTCAGCATAATTCTGGTATAAGAGCCATGTGTTACACTGCTTGAACTGAACACCCAGGTCGTGCAGCATCTTATTAAAGGCCTTACCGGACATCCCGTAATCTTTCGCAATCTGGCTGACAGGGATAACACTCTTATTCTGTAAAATCAAATCGTAGTAGCTGGCTTTCGGCTGCAGTTCACAAATGATCTGTCTGCTTTGCGCATTCTCAAGCTCCAGAAGTTTGATTCTCTCTTTTTCTGCCTTCAATTCCTGAAGGGCGGATATAAAGAGGTCCGGATCATTCAGTAGTTCCTCTTTGGCATAAAGACCGTGCTTTCTAACAGTTGGGAGAACATCATCAAAAACCCAGCGTTCAAACTTTTCTGCGGATGGCAATTTACTGTTAACAATCAACCGATAAAGGTCACCCTCAGGAATAAAGAGCATTTCAATTGTTTTCTCAGGCGATTGTGGGTGCGGTATGCCTCGTTTTAGGGCATACCTACAATGTGCATCGATAGCATTCTGTGGCTTGGCATAGCCTAACGCCTTTGCCACATCGCTACCGCAGAATAGTGGCTTGCCGTCCTGTTCCAGTGTTCTAATTTCACCAAACTCGATATTTTTGAAAATCTTAATATTATTCATAATCCTTAATCCTCCTAATCTTTTTTATAAAAATCACATTCGTAACCGTCCGCTCTAAGCGGCAATCCTGTTGCCCATTCCGGAGCAACCGACATTATCCTGCATATATCTTCAACGCTTGAATATCCTTCTGAAACCTCCAGCACAGCTTCATCGTGAATGTGCATCACAATTTCAAATCCGCTGTTGCGAAGCCTGAGCATGGCGAGTGCCAAAAGGTCGCGGCTTGTTGCCTGCACGATGTTCTCGACCAGTTTTGGGCCATAGGTTTCGATCCTCAGCCACTTCTTGCTTTCGCCAATCCCCTCATAAGTCAGGCCTTCACGGCCAAACTTGTTGGTATCGAGTCTCGGCTTGATATAGGAGAGCTTTCTGCCGGAGGGCAGTGTGATGAACAGGATGCCGGACTTGTAGGAAAAGCACACCTTGCCGACGACCATTTCCTTCTTTTCACGTACAGCCGAAGTGGCAGCTGCATCTACATCCCACCAGAACTTTGTAATGTGGGGATTCGCGCTTCTCCACTGATTGACCAGTATGGGCAGTTCTTCTTCAGTCAGCCCCATGTCCAAAGCTCCCATTGAAGTCAAAGCTCCGACAGATCCGCCATAGCCCAAAGCCAGTTCCGCAATCTTGCCCTTCTGCCTAAACGGGCTGCCTTTTGTTATTTCCTCAATAGGAACACCGAACATGGCGGATGCCGATGCCTCATAGATCTTTCCGTGGCTGGCAAATACATCAAGACGCCATTTCTCACCAGAGAACCATGCGAGCACTCTTGCTTCAATTGCAGAAAAGTCCGCTACGATAAACCGGGTACCAGGCTTTGGCACAAAGGCAGTTCGGATTAGTTCCGACAACACACCTGGAACGGAGTCAAATAGCAAATCCACATCCTCATACCGGCCTTGTTTTATAAGGCTTCTGGCAAGAGCCAAATCCGCCAGATGGTTCTGTGGCAGGTTCTGAACCTGGACAAGCCTTCCTGCCCAACGTCCTGTCCGATTCGCCCCATAAAACTGGAGCAGACCGTGGACCCTCCCATCCGAGCAGACGGAGCGCTCAATGGCTTCATATTTCTTGATCGAGGTCTTTGCCATCAACAGCCGCAGCTTCAGAACCTCCAGCACCTCTCCATCCGTTTCTGGAATGAGGCCCTTGACCGATTTTTTATCAAGGCTCTCCACCTCGACACCTCTGTCCATAAGCCATTCTTTGATTTGGGTGACAGAGTTAGGGTTGTTAAGCCCAGTCAATTCATAAGCCTGTGCAGTCACCATATCTTTGTACTGAAGATCACACTCAACGGCATGAGATACAAGATCACGGTCAACCATGATGCCTCTATCATTGATTTCCTGGTCGAGCCTGTAGAGTTCCATCTCGCTGCCGGGAATTGGAAAGTTCCTGAGCTTCCACCGTATCTCCCGCTCCGCATCTACATCCCTTATGCAATAGGTTTTGAATAGCTCCCATTTTTCAGATGCATGTTCCGGGAGGTTCCTCGTCCTGCCGCCGTTTGCCTTGGTAGGCTTGCAGGGGATGGAGAAATACCTGACCAAGTCAGTTCCTTCCTTCAGCTTCTTTCGCTGTATATCCAAAACCCCGCCCACACCGTCAAGAGACAGTGGCAGTGCAAGCATCGCCGACTGCACCGCCGTACACTGCCAGGAAGCCGGAGATAGAGGTGTGTTCAGGTATCTTGAAAGACAGGTTCTTTCGAATGCTGCATTGAAAGCTGTCTTTATAACGCTTCCATCGGTTAGTGCTTCAAGGACTTCTGCAGGAAGCTTCTCCCCGCAAGCCAGATCCACTATCTTAGTTTCTTCATCATCAAATGCGTAAGCGAATAGCAGCACTGTAAAGTTGGGACTGTCTACATAGGCATAAACGCCGCATTTCGTCAGATCCACATCTGAATAAGTCTCAATATCTATTGATAAATACATTTCATCCTCTCCTTGTATGTAAAGGGCAGCAGTTGCCCACCGCCCCACATTAGTTCTTAGCCGAGGAAATCCTCATCTTCCGCAGTTCCAAAATCATCGGTTGCCCTTGAGCGTCCTCCGAGAGCTTCACCGTCCTTGAGCTTCTGAATGTTACCAAGACCCGCCGCAACGCCTCGATTGCCGTTGGAGTTATAACCGTAGAAGGTTACGCTGACACGACCGTAACAACCGGAGTACACTTCACTCTGATCAAGGATGGGCTGTACTTTGCCATCCACCACTTGTGGAGCCTGACGGCTGTTGGCATTGATGAAATAGCAGCCCTTGTAGGCTTCGTCATCGGGGCGGTCAATGTCGCCATCGCGGAGCGGAGTCTTGAGATTGGTTGGAATCTTACCTCCCCACTTGGAAGCAGAGTCCTTCTTGGCCTGTTCAATGGCGGCCTTGATGGCTTCCACGGTCTTGATGTCGCTCTTCGGCACAATGGCCGAAACGCTGTACTTTGGATCGCCGCCGTTTACGGAGTCTGGCTCCCAACAGTGAAGATAGGAAAAACGGCATGGTACGATGACTTTAGTTGCAGACGTATTCTTTTTCATAATGAAACCTCCTGAAATTCCGCCGCAGCGGTAGTTTTATTGATTGCTTCTCTTTTATCTGAAACCGGCACCAATGTGATCTTGCCTTGAGGCTTGTACACCAGGCGTCCGAGAATACGGGTAAATTCCTGTTTGCCCATAAGTCGCTCCATCTCTGTGATAGTCACCAGTGAACATTTATAGATATCTGTGTAGCCGGCGGTCGTTGCGGCCTCTGCCACCTCGTCCTCGCTTGTATACTTGCGGTTGCTGCGACCTTCCACCAGTTTGAATCCGTTCCACTCTTTCCCATGGACGATAGCCTGGTCCTGGGCAAAGGCATAAACATCGGAGGCCCATTTTGCCAGATCGTCAGCTATCTTCAGCACCTCTGCGATTTCATCATCCGAAAGCAGAGCGGGCTGGCGAAACTCCATCTTTGCTAAGGCAAGGAATTCTTCGGCTCTGGCACGGCACTGATTTCTTGCTTTGCAGAAGCGGCACCAGCTACCCGCATTGAAATCTCCAGCTCCCATCAGTGCCATAGCGCCTCTGGGCTTTAACACATCCTCTCCCCAAGCCTTCAAGACTTCTGGAGCGATATCCCATGTGCTTGAATTATTCAAACGGGGCTGAAATATGGTAAGCCGGACGGTTTCCACATCATAGAGCATTTCTGCCATACCAAGGATGCCGAGTCCGTAAATCATCAGCTGCGGATTTTCCTCCGCAAAGACTAGGACACCTTTGCCCAGTTTGAGATCAATGATATGCGCCACCTTATCAGTGACAATGACCATATCCGCCGTACCGAAGCATTCATCCACATAGTCCGAAGCATCCACGCGCTGTTCAACAGTGAATACCGGGCCGTTGCAGACCCGCTTGGCTTCCTCAATTTCACCTATAACATAAGACACATATTCATCTACAGCATCGAGCAGCTCGTCCGAGTAATAATCGGAAACAGGGCGTTTGCTTCTTTGTTTAAGGTGCTTTCTGATGAGATGCTCTGCCAGCGCATGGCCGGCAGAACCCTCTGCTGCATATTGGGACTCTTCTTCTGCGAACTGCTCCTCAAGCACCAAAGACGGAGGACAATTCAAACGGCGATTTGCCGATGAAGGAGAAAATCTTGCATGTCCGCTCATTAAAGCACCTCGGCTTCTTTGAGAAGAGACTCATAATCCTCCGGCTTCACACCGGAGAGCTTTCCTGCATCGTATTTCATCAGCAGAGCCTTGACCTCGCGGGTTTTGCCTACCTTGCTTTTCTCAGCAAGAACGGCGCGAACCATCTCGATACTGATTTTGCTTTCCTGTTTGGGTTCAGCTACAGAAGGTTGTTCTGTGATTTGACCTTCAGCAGAATTAGCCGCCAAGGTACGGTATCCGGCTGCGAGTTTCTCGAACCCATCAGCCAAAGTCAAATAAATTTCACTCATTGCTACTCATCCTTTCATTCAAATTTCAGACCTTTGACAACGCTGCGAAAGTGATCATCCACACGCTCGTCAAGAATCAGGGTTTTAGGGTTTATCTGACGCAACTGGTCATCGTACATCCTCACTGGAATGCGGATTTCTTTTGCGGCTTCAAGTTCGTATTCCATTCCGCTTGTAATGCTTGGGCCGATCAACCATATCAGATCACAGCCCTTCATCAGTTCTATGCCAAGGTCAATTCCACGCATTCTCTCAAACTCGTCATTTTCGTCCAGGAATTGAGGGAAATAGAGATGTGGCACTACTGGCATATAGCCGCAGCCACACGCGATTTTGGCAGCGTACGCAGCCTTCTTAGTGTTCTTTTCGATATTTCCGCGGTAGGGAGAACATACAAAAACCTTTTTCATTACATTCACCATCCTTTCAAAATTCGGGGGTGTAACCCGTGCTATTTGCTCAGAGCAAAGTCTTTGAAGATGCTGTTCATTATGGCGAGGTCATTGCCGGACAACTGCGCGCCGAGCCGTTCCAGCAATTCCTTCTGTTCAGGTTTCAGATATTTGCGATTCATATAGAACCCATCTATAACCCGGACACCGCCCCCATAGCGTCCACGTATAGTTTCCAGAGGGTAAGAAAGCGACAGGCAGGCAATATCGTTTCTTATGGTCCGGACACTGACTCCGAACTCAAACGCCAGATTTGCCATAGTCTCCTGCCGTCTATTGCAGAGTGTTTCCATTATTTCCTGACGCCTTTCGTTTGGTCCCATCGCTTTCTTCACCTCCTTTCCCTTGCTCTGTGGCTTAATACTAAAAGTTAAATAGGCAGGCTCTTTTCCTATTTAGAAAAACTTTTTCGCGAAACTTAGGAAAAGAAAAATGCCACGAGTTGGCCAACTCATGGCTTAATACTACTGCTCTAACGCAGGTTTGCCCCTGACATGAAATGTCCGTTTTTAACGCAAAAAAGACTCCCTACAAGCTGCAAATTTATATCGCAGTTTATAGAGAGCCTTGGAATTATAGTAAAAAAATAACCGGACAAAAAATGTCCGGTCTCATTAGAAATTATTTGATTTTTATTCTTCTTTACCTATTGTATTACAATTATTCGCCCTCAATATCTCATTGCATTCATATATGGAAGATTGATATTTTGTATTCAACAACAGCTGGTAGATTACGTGCTCCTCATCATATTGCTTGAAGGTGAATCCTGCCTTATCGACCAAATCCATGCTGAATATCGGATGCAACTGCAAGCCGATGCAGATAGCCACGACATTCCCAAGAGATGTGGAATAGCTAAGATCATTTCTCATTCTCTGGATTGTCTTTGGCCCCACTTGTGAATGCTCTGCCAATTTCTCCACTGTGCATTTCTGTCGCTTCATGTGAGCCGCGAGGGTATCTGCAAATGCAGGCGGCAGAGTCCTTGCAATACTGGCGATCTGTTTTGCCTCGCTACCGATTTTTCTGAACTCCTCGGCTCTTTCCTCAGTTGTCCTGTTTCGTTCCGAGTCGCTATATTTAAGCTCGACAATCTTCTCTGATATGGCGTCCCTGAACAGCACGGCTTCCTTATAGTATTGGACCCCATACCTGTCATTCTGCCTTGCAGTCACGTCGAAAATCAGGCAGCATTCATCGATGTGCTGTCTGGCGTAATCGGTAAGTTGAGCATAGCCCTCGTCATTAAGCCGCACATACTTGGAGTCATTGATGCAGAAGTGGGCATCGACATATATATATTTTCCGGAATCCAGAATTTTTCTGAACTCCTGGTTCATTGCATATTCATGCAGGGCATCCTGTATGCCGATGCTAAAAGTCTGGTTGCGCTTCAGAACCGATTTCTCAAATGTATGATTTCCCACATACCGGTCGTCAATATAAGTGTAAACTCCAATGGCTTCCGAATACCCAAGGTCGATCATCCGAATTTTGGCTGAAATTCTCGATACCTCAAAGAACCCTGAAAGCTCGTAGACTACAGATTCCATTATGTCAGCGATATTGTCAGTCTGAAGAACCCGTTTGTTCTTTTCTATTAACTCCTCAATTTTCTGCAATGTCTGCTTTGCAGGCATCAGTATTCTTGGAGCCAGATGGTTGGCATGCCACTCCATCCAATCCAATGGCGTCCTGTTTCTTTCAGGCCTGATTCCTTCCTGCACCTGGCAAGTGATGGATCTGGCGTCTTTGTTATACAGCTTTTCCAACTCAAAAAACTTTTTGTGGAGATCCCAGTGGACGCACTCGTGTATGATGGTATTATTCATTGATCCAACGCTTCGCATAAAAAAGACATTGGGATCTACTAGAATTGTCCCTCTTTTCACAGGCAAAGGCTTATACACATTTGCATTACTATCGTAATGCTGTAGTTCACAGTCAGTGAAAACCATCTGTCCGAATATAGAGCAATACTTTGTAATATGTACTGCCTGGATATCGAGACCCATCTTCTTGGCTATTTCACGGGCCGGCACCGCCATAGGTTTTGATAAAGCTTCAGGGTAATATTTTTTCATGAATTTCTCTGCTGCATCATCAAGCTTATCCTTACTGATGATGGGGACCAGATATTCAGACAGATGGAGCTCTTTACAATCCCTGTATTTATTATAGATATGTATTCCTGTTATATCGAAGTTCTTAAGCCCATCCTCCAGTTCCGCAGAGCAGGAAATCCTGAACCATTGCTCCACCCCATCGGTTTCACGATTCCTTCGTACTGTTTCCGCGACTTCAATTTCCGCAGCCACGACCACATCAAAGAGTATCCCGTTCCCCTCTGAATCGGTAATATTGATGTACCTTATTTGAACATCATCCAATGAAGCTTCGTCAGGTCTTTCCACCACGTACGAATTGACATCCAATCTGCCCGGATTGCTTTCAACATATTCAGATAAAGCATTAAAGATGCCATCGTAGTACACATCTTCGATGACATCTCTGAATGAAGTAATTCCCATAAACACGCCTCCTGTAAAATAAGTCGTTTATAAGAAAGAGTGGCTACAAGCCATTCTTTAAACACCTTGAGACTTATCTTAGGAGGCGGTTTTGTTGCATTTTATTCGTTGCCTCTATGCGTATCATCAGGGCGTTTAAGCTGTATGATTTGCGGTTTGCTCTCCTCAACATAAAGCGTTCCCTCTCGCAGATGGAGCAGTTCCTCGATATCTTGACGGTACAGTGTAATACCGTACTGTTTTAAAGTCCGGATAATGTTTGCAGGGTTGAGTATCTTTTCTTCAGCAAGAAGATCCATAGCCCCTTGAAAAATATTTTCGTTCAGAGAATGCGGGACATCGCCTGGTTCTTTAGTGCGCCATCCGTTTTTGGATATTTGGCGCATCATATACTGGAACTGGTTATCGGTTATAATGCCAAGCTGGTTACTTCTGTAAGCCATCGCTTGAATGGAAACTTTCCATTTTTTCTTAAGGAACTGGTAGTATTTGAGGTCGGTGGGATAGGCCTGCACATCTTTGACAAAGCTGCTTTCGGGAAGCAACAAGGCGCTTGCAAACATGTTTGCCTGTTTTTCACGGGCCTTGAACTCCTCCTTGGTAATAAGTTCAAGATTTTCGCTCCAAGGGTGGAGCAAAATGTGTCCAAGCTCATGCGCCATATCAAAACGGATTCTGCCTTCCGGTCGCTGTCCAAGAGCAACTGCGATAAAATATCTATCCCCTTTGCCAACAATGGTTCTCTGACTGAATGCGTCGATTTTATCTTCCTTTGTATCGAAGCCGGTTACAATGATTCCATTCTTTTCAAGCAAAAACTGTAGATTTTTTATTGGAACGTCGCCAACGCACCATAGCTCTCTGACCCGTTGTGCGATTGATTCAATTTGCTCTTGGGTATCCTCAATACCCTTGTCATCAAACTCATCATCACTGCCGTCAAAGGATACCTCAGGCAAATTGAGGGCTGGAAAATCAATATAGTTCAGCAGCACCTCGTAGATTTTCGCCACATATTCAAGCTTTATGCTCTGTGCGGTACGATCCATTTTGGTCGCGCTTGCAAGTGAACGGAAATATGTGACATCCGTTACTGTTTCCCATGCGTCCTTTTGGAAAAAGAAATCATAAGGGAAGTTAAGGGATGTGGCTAAAGCCCGCACCCTTTCATGTTCCGGAGTGTTCTTCTCATTTTCATAAAGAGACAGCGATTGTTTGCTGATTCCTGTGTTTTCCGCTAATTCTGTAAGGGTAAGTCCTCTGAACAGCCTTGCGTTCTTCAGGCGCTTACCGTTGAATATCTTTTTATCCATAATATTTCATCTCCTGACTATAATTTGTCAGGCCTGCTTTTCAACCTCTCGAAGTTTCGGGCGGAGTCCCTGCTTGATTGTCAGCAGACTCCTTGTTTCACCATCAACTTCATCGCCATAGGCTTCAGCAACAGGCTCGACATCTGTAAGCCTTGCAAAATCCGGCTTTATGTACTCATTCAAAGATGCCGCAGCTATAATGTTGAAGTCCTTGTCCAGGAACTCCAGCTGAATATCTCGAAGTTCGCTGTTCTCTGCCTCATAAGCGATGATATAATGGCGATACCCTTCCGCAGAGTCAATCAGGTCTCCGACAATAGAGTAATAATCATCTTCCAGAACATCTTCCTCAAACGGGAAAAGATCCATAAGTGTCATCTGCTTTATCGGCGCTTCGTAACCGCCGTTTTCCTTATATAGGATTGTCTGAAGAAAATGCGGCTTATTGCGTTGTTTCCTTGGCACTGCCCTAAGCGTCTTCTGGGTTGTTATCGTATATGTAATCTTATCAGCCCGATCTACAATCATTCTGCCTTCCCACACATACCTCTTGAAAGGAACAAACTCGATGTTCCCGCCAATGACAAGGTTTCTGAGGTTGTCATTTATGCAGTCTCCACGAAGCTGTATTGCTGCATTGTTGGTTTCTTTATGCTGCTCCCGCAGATACAGGGGAACATCATCTACAATCGCTTTATCTATGGCGCGAACGATTCTACGCATAAGATTTTCGTTGATTTTAATGTTATCCAATAAAATTACCTCCTATTGTTTATCTGTTTCCTATTTTTACACATTTAACCTATTTTGTCAAGTGCGCTTACATAATAATGTCGTTGTGTTCATTCTTAGTGTTGCTTTTGTGTGTGCATTTAAGCTTTTTAACCATTATATATCGGATATTTAAAATGTACATTTTGTGTTTTATCTGATATACTAAATTATGTAAATTCATTTTATTCTATGTTAAAATGAAAGGATGTGTTATTTTGGTTTCAAGAGACCTAAATAATTTGATTCATCGACTTTCTGAAATAAAAGATTTGGGATGGATTGAAAATAAACGTTACGGTAATCAAGGTGGAGTTGGCAACACGTTAGAGGACCTCTTAGAAATTTCAGAAAATAATTTGCAATTACCTGATTTTGGTGAATGGGAAATAAAAAGTCAAAGAGCAGAAACAAGTTCTTTACTAACTTTATTTCATAGTGAGCCCAAACCTCGAAATGCAAGATTTGTTCCTAAAATATTACTACCTAAATATGGTTGGCCACATCAGGAAGCAGGCACTACATATCCAGACTATGAAATGAGTTTTCGCCAGACAATAAGTGCATCGAGTTATAGTGACCGAGGGTTCACCGTTGGTGTCGATAGAGAAAACGAGAAAATTTTTATAACATTTGATTCTGGAAAAATAGCATCTCATCATGACCATTGGAAAAATTCTGTTGCAGATCGAATAGGCCTCTCTGAGCTGAATCCTATACCTTTTTGGGACTTTCATGATATTGAAAGTAAAATTTCCGCAAAATTAAAAAATACGCTTTATGTTAAAGCTACGACAAAAAGAGAAAACGGTATTGAATATTATCACTATGAGCACTTCGAAGTTTATACCGGACTTGATATTGATAATTTTGTTTCTTTAGTTGAAGAAGGACAAGTATATATCGATTTTGACGCCAGAACAGGTCATAACCATGGCACAAAATTCAGGGTCCGCCCTGCATATAAAAATCGACTTTATAATGAACAACTTGAAATTTAACTGTTTTATGAAAAAGGACAACGTCACATTTTTAGACGTTGTCCTTTTTAGCCTTCTATATTCACATTAATAATTTATAACTCCTATTTAGTAACTGTCGGTTCTACAATAAAATCCAGAATATATTCGAATGTAGTGCCCATCGTTATATAACTACTTGGCCAACCGAAGATGCCAATTTGATTGACAATATTTCTTCTATCCCATATTATTGTGTTTCTGAACTGATATCCAGCATCCTCCATAGCTTTAATAACATTGATATGAAGAGGCACCCTTCGTCCCTCTATCCACGCATCGGTAATATTTATTATACAATGCGCTTTAGGAGCCAGCAGAGGTTTTATGGATGAAAACACTTCTTTGATTGCATTTTCAAAGTCTGCTTGTTCTAGAGTTCCCAAATCTCTTGGATCCTGACTGTATTGTTCAACAACCCCTAGTTGATCGTTCTTACGTTTATCTCCACGTCTACTTTTATTTTTACGCTCTCGGTTTAATAAATTTGCATACGGCGGAGAAGTGAACACACATTTGACTATTCCTTCATGTATATACTCTTGAATATTTCTAGCATCATCACGTACTGCTATTTGCTGGCAATTATGAATCAAATCAGAGACTATCGATTGTTGCATTATCCTACTTTCAGCGATTTTAATATATTCTTGTTTTAAATCAAATCCAATAGCATTTCTTGCCAAATCCTGTGCTGCAACAAGGGTGGTTCCTGAGCCAACAAAAGGATCTAAGACCAACTCCCCAACATGTGTAAATTGCTCCATTACTCTTTTAGCCATACTTATTGGAAACGTTGCAGGGTGTAGCTTTTTATCTCTAATGTCTCTTTCCTCATATTTGAATTCCCAAACACCTATTTGATTAAGTATCCACTGTTTAGCTGGAATGCAAGATAAATGCCCCGGCTTACAGTCACATAACCTCTCATGGGAAATATTAATAAATTTCGGCAATATTTTCACCTCTTGATGTCTTTTCAACTCTATCTTTTGCATATTCACAAAACCCTTGATTAATTTCATGTCCGATAAAGTTTCTATTTAATCGGTCGCTCACTATCCAAGAAGTGCCGGTACCCATAAATGGATCATAGACAATTCCGTTCTCTGGTGAGGCACATGAGATTATCTGTTCTACCAGTTTTTCAGGGAACGAGGCTGTATGGTCGCCATCTAATGGTTGAGTATTTATTGCCCATATATCACCAGGATTTTTCATTTTCCCATTAGCCCCCAATACCTTTACGGAATCAAGGTCAAAGTAATATGATTTTGCCATTACAAAATGAAAAACGTGCTCATACATATTGTTGAATCTATCTTTAACACTAGCTGGTATTCGATTAGGTTTATGCCAAATTATATCATCCCTTAATATCCATCCTCTTTCTTGCATTTCAATGGCAAATCTCGATGGTATTAGAAGCAATTGTTTATTCTGGTACAGTCTACCATTTTGTTTGATTTTCGGCTGCAACGGTTTTAATGTAAAGTATTTTTCTTTTCTTTCTTTTTGATATTGAGTTATATCGCCATTGTCATCAACATATTTATTCCATGCCCCTGCTCCGGATCCAAAATATGTATCACCAATGTTAATAAATAAATTTCCAGTTTTCTTAATGTATGGTTTAAAAGTATCAAAATAGTCAGCTAACGTCTTAACATATTCTTCTGGTGTTGGCTCAGATCCTAGTTCTCCCGAGCCATTATAAATACGCTTCGCCCAATATGGGGGTGAAGTCACCAACAAATCAATAGACGCTTTTTCCTGTTCTTTTATTAATTCAAGGCAATCGCCACATTTGATAATATGTTTTACCATTAAAATTCCTCCTGAAAGTTCTTTCTTACACTAGTCTTATTTTTTAACCAAAGTATAGTTAAAAGATATATTCTATTTCTCATAACTATCGTTATTATGGTTTTTTTTAATTCTTGCATCTGCAGGCTTCTCTGTATTTTGAGGTATCGCCCACATAGTTCCTAAACGTTGAGCACCTTCAATCCGGTTCTCCACACAAAGTATTTGTACTCTTCGTTTTGTAATACCCCATTTTTCAGCCGCTTCTTGAGCAGTCATGTATTCCACAGCGCACCTCCATAAAGCCCAACCGTGTTATATTATATTCTCTTTCGCGAATAACATCAAGCCATTTAATCGAAACTGTAGTGAGACATTTCTTGACTTCATTTCGCCACAAGGTTATTCCTTTTGCCAAACGGTTAAACCCTATCAGCGTAACTGCACACCGTTTTTCTACTTCTCAACTACAAACAAACCAGTAATTACCTTAATACACACCAAGAAAGCCGCCTTAAATTTAAACTATATAATAAGAACAGCCCTTGAAAATGGCTTATTTACGGCATTTTCAAGGGCTGTTCTATTTATTTTTTCTCCAGCAGTGCAACGCACTCGACGTGATGCGTCATTGGGAATAAATCTACCGGCTGTACTTCTCTCACCGTATAGCCCAGTTCCGTCAAAACAGCGGCATCCCTAGCCAGGGAGGCAGGGTTGCAGGATACGTAAACGATACGGTCAGGACGCATGGTCGCGGCAGCCTCCAAAACGGAACGTTCGCAGCCCGCCCGGGGCGGGTCCAAGACGACCACGTCCGCTTTTTGACCTTTGGCTGCCAATTCCGGCATCCAAACGGCTGCGTCGGCGGTTACAAAGGTAGCTTTATCTTGCAGTCCATTGCGCTCGGCGTTTTTCTTCGCGTCTTCGATGGCGGGCGCGACAACGTCAACGCCGTAAACTTTGGCGGTCTGACGCGCTAAGAATAGCGTAATGGAGCCAGTACCGCAATAGGCGTCCACTACCGTTTCACTGCCTTTTAAGGCGGCGTATGCCAGCGCTTGGCGGTAGAGAACTTGCGCCTGCAGGGTATTTACCTGAAAAAAGGACAATGGCGAGATGCGAAAAGTCAGCCCGTCCAGCGTTTCTTCGATATATTCGCGCCCCCACAGTTTTTTCGATACCGGCCCCATTACCACATTGGTGCGACGGTTGTTGATATTCTGCATCAACGACGTCAGCTGCGGCAACCGCTGGCGCAGCTTGGCAATGACCTCCGTCTTGCGCGGCAACGTTGGCGTCGCCGTAACCAAGGCCACCATCAGCTCGCCGGTGTTTACGCCGGTGCGAGCCAGAACATGGCGTACCGATCCTTGACCGGTTTTTTCGTCATATAAAGGAATCGACAATTCCGCCAGCACTTGGCGCACAGCGGTAGCGGCTTCATTGTTCCGCTCCTGCTGAATCAAGCAATCTTCTGTATTGACGACCCTGTGCGTTCCAGGCGCAAAGCAGCCGATTTCCACTTCGCCTTTAGCGCCGCGCGCTACCGGCAGTAGCAGCTTATTCCGATACCGCCAAGGATCTTCCATCCCCAGCACGGCATGCACCGGCACATCGCCAAGACCGCCAATGCGCTGCAGAGCCGCTTGTACCTGGACTCGTTTTTCCGTCAGCTGCCCCCCATAGGACAGATGCTGCAGCTGGCAGCCGCCACAGGCGACATATACCGGACAAGGCGGCTGCACACGCGCTGGAGCCTGCTGGAGTACTTCCACCAGGCTCCCTTTTGCATACTGTTTTTTCACTACGCCGACACGGCAGCGCACGGTCTCTCCCGGCAGTGCTCCTTCGACAAATACAGTAAATCCTTCGATGCGACCCACACCTTCGCCGCTATGACCCAAACCGGAAATAACAATCTCTTTTATTTCTCCCTGCCTTACAGGCGCCATTCAACATTCCTCATTCTTCGCTTTTATCGCCGTTTTTCTTGCCTTCCTCATTTTTACCGAGGCTTAGCAGAATATCATTATACTCTTTGAGTTTGGCACTGACAAGAGCATGTACTGTGCCTTCCGGATAGGAGCCGTCTTCTTGCTCTTCGCCAGCAGGAACTCCTGTTAATAACTCAATTCCTTCGTCAATGGTCCGCACCGGATAAATATGGAATACGCCTTGCCGCACAGCCTCAACTACTTCGTCATCCAACGTCAGCTCATCCACATTTTGATGTGGAATCATAACGCCTTGATCTCCAGTGAGACCCTTGATCTTGCAGACGGCGAAGAATCCTTCAATTTTTTGCGTGACCCCGCCAATAGGCTGCACTTCCCCTTTTTGATTAACCGAACCGGTAATGGCAATGGACTGTTTAAGGGGCAGGCCGGAGAGGCTAGAGAGCAGCGCATACAACTCCGTACTGGAAGCGCTGTCACCGTCAACGCCGCTGTACTGCTGCTCAAAGGTGAGGCTGGCAGTCAAAGAAAGGGGCTGCTTTTGCGCATACTTAGCGCCTAAATAGCTGGAAAGAATGAGCACGCCTTTACTATGGCTGCTGCCGCTCATTTTGATTTCCCGTTCCACGTTGATAATGCCGCTGCGCCCTAAATAGGTGTTGGCGGTAATGCGCGAAGGCTTGCCGAACATATACTCACCGATGCCCAGCACCGCTAAGCCGTTCACCTGACCGACCACTTCGCCGCTGACATCAATAAGGAATTTGCCTTCTGCAAACATTTCCTTCAATTTTTCTTCATACTTATTGGCCCTATGACGCTTCTCGTCAATAGCCCGCCGGATATGCTCCACGCGCACCAGCTTGCTTTCATCCAGAGCCGCCCAAATATCCGCCTCGCACAACAATTCCACCAGCTCGTTAAAGCGGGTAGTCAGCTTTTTCTGGCTTCCTGCCAAGCGGCAGGAATACTCGACGACTTTCGATACCGCTTTGCGGTCAAAATGACGCAGTTTTTCTTTTTCCACCGTGGTTTTTACGAAATTCGCCAATTTGCGCAAATTCACCGCATCATTCGTCATTTCCACGTCAAAATCAGCATGTACTTTGAAAAGTTTTCGGAAATCCTCATCGTATGCGTACAAAAGCTGATAAATCTGAGCGCTGCCGATCAGCACAACCTTTACGCTAATCGGCACCGGACGAGGCTTCAGCGAAGACATCGCCAGCATGCCATATTGCTCACCCAAATTTTCAATCTGCAAACAGCCTGTTTTCAGCACGCGCTTTAAGGCTTCCCATGCACCAATGTTCATTAAAACGTCTTTGACGTTTAAAATCAGATAGCCGCCGTTAGCCCGATGCAAAGCGCCAGCCTTGATCATAGTAAAATCCGTACTAGCCACGCCCATACGGGCTTCATATTCCACACGGCCCACTAGATTGTAGAAAGTTGGATTGGTTTCCACCAATACCGGAGCGCCGTCCAAATCGTGATTATCCACCAGCACATTGACGGCATAGCGGTCTTTCACGCCGTCTTGCTGCGGCTTCTTAAAGAGCATCAACGGATTATTCTGCTCCTCTTCCGAAGCAGGCCGGAAATCATGAATATGCTTCACAACATCGTTTTTTACCGCTTCCAGATAGGTAGTAAGCTGATCATAGTCCTGATACTTTTCTTTCAGCGCTTCAATTAAATGGCCTGCCGCATACAAGCCGATTTTAGAATCCAGTTCTTTTACTTCTTCGCGAATGCTTTTCTCCAGATGCTGCATTTCCCGAACCACTTCCGTCGCCCGCTCGTGCATCATCAGCATTTTTTCTTCAATGGCTTCGCGCTCTTCTTTTTCGAGCTTCTGGTATTCTTCCGGCGTCAACGGTTTACCGTCAATCGTGGGTACGCCTACAAAGCCAGTTGTGCTCCATTGCGGCAAAATGCCATTCGCCTCTGCCATTTCATTAAAGCGTTCGACAATTTCCGCCCGTTTAACTTGATAGCTTTTTATTAGCGCCGCTTTAGCCCTCTCATATTCTTCGCCGCTGAACGCTTTAGGAATATCGGTTTTAAGATCATCCACCAATTCCCGCATATCCTGCTTAAAAATACGCCCCATGCCTGCAGGCAGCATCATCGCCAACGGCTGGCTGGAGGAATCAAAATTATTCACATAGCACCAGTCGACAGGCACGGCTTCTTGGGAAGCTACTTCCTGCACCGCCGACTTGGCGTACGTAATTTTACCAGTGCCAGTTAAGCCGGATAAAAACAGATTATACCCATGGCTTGAGGTAGCCAAGCCAAAACGCACGGCTCGAACGGCTCTCTCTTGACCAATCATGACTTCCAGAGGCGGTACATTCTCCGTGGTTTCAAAAGCAAACAGACAATCATCACAATGAAAACGCAATTTTTCCAGCGGCAATTCTTGGATCTGTGCCATGCTGCATAACCTCCTTCGATGTTCCGAACATTCTGTCTCGCCACTGTATTCGACTCAAAAAAATAGAAATCCTGCTCTATATGTAAAACAAAGGAGCCGCCGAGTTAAATCAGCAGCTCCTTACTATTAGATCGCGTTTTCTTCCAAGGCGGACAAGCGCTGCAGCTGCCCCATAAGGCGGTCAAAACGCTCCGGTTTCAAAGATTGCGCTCCGTCGCAGCGCGCCCTCTCCGGTTCGTTGTGGACCTCAATCATGAGGCCATCCGCTCCGACTGCCACCGCCGCCTTGGAGAGCGCTTCCACCATCCACCACATGCCTGCGGCGTGGCTAGGATCCACCACTACCGGCAGATGGCTCAGGTGCTTCACTGCCAGCACGGCGCTCAAATCCAACGTATTGCGCGTATAGGTTTCAAAAGTGCGAATACCTCGTTCGCAAAGAATGACTTGTTCATTGCCGCCAGCCATAATGTACTCTGCAGCCATCAGCCATTCTTCAATCGTCGCGGACAAGCCGCGTTTGAGCAGTACCGGCTTATTTACTTCCCCGACGGCTTTTAGCAGTTCATAGTTTTGCATATTCCGCGTACCGATTTGAATCACATCAACATCATCGACAAAACGCTCTAATTGGTCCGTAGAAACCAGTTCGCTCACAATGGGCAAGCCAGTTGCTTTTCGCGCGAGTTTCAGCAATTCCAAACCTTCTTCCTGCATGCCTTGGAAGCTGTACGGTGACGATCTGGGCTTATACGCACCGCCTCTCAGGAACGTCGCACCGGAAGCTTGCACCTGTTTCGCGATGCCGACGATCTGTTCTTCGCTTTCCACTGAGCAAGGTCCGGCAATCACAGCCAGCCCGCCGCCCCCAATCCGGCTGTTGCCTACCTGAATAGCCGTATCCAAAGGATGGAAGAGGCGGTTTGCTTTTTTGTAAGGATCTTGCACCGCCAATACCTTTTCAACGCAACGGAAGGACATAACCTGCTCCCGGTCTACTTTATGGGTTTCGCCAACAAGTCCCAAAATATCTTGAAACGCGCCTTTTGTCGGCCACACTTCGCAACCTGCTTCCTGCAGTACCTCGCGCAGCACCGCCACCTCTTCTTCTTTAGCCCCTGGAGTCAATACAATAACCATCTTTGTTTCCTCCTTTTTAAAAGTCGATTGTCACTGCAAAACACAGGGACGAAAAAAGACGCTCCCAAAATTCAGGAGCGACTCGCGCGGTACCACCCTGTTTGGCTGCTGACAAACAAAAAAGGATGCTACTCCGGGACGAACTTGCGCTCGCGGTACCACCCTTATTGACAACAGCCCACTTGAATCCCTTAACGCGGGAACTCGGCCAAGCCTACTCGTTATTCTTTCAGCCCGCTGCTCCGGAATGAACTTCACTTTCCCGCTCCGTCGGATTCTCACCAACCATCCGCTCTCTGCACAGTTGAGAAAAGCTACTCTTTCCTTCTTCGCATTTCTATTTTTTAATTGTTTTTAGTATACATCGCGCCACAATCGAAGTCAAGTGTAAATTTAGAAATTACATTTTTATTTTTACGGCTGCATTATTTTTTTCATTTTGTTAACTAATAGTTAAGTACAAGTACAAAAGAACATGATTTATTCTACTCCTTCGGGCCCTCCATCTACTCACTCTACTCTTGTTCAATTTAAAAAAGCTGTGCGAGAGGTACTCCCGCACAGCTTAGCTTATAAACTTATTGTAGCTTCTGCTTTAGCATTTCGTTGACCATGCCGGGGTTAGCGCGGCCTTTCGACTGCTTCATAACCTGGCCTACCAAGAAGCCCAAAGCGTTTTGCTTACCGGCTTTGAAGTCAGCCACCGGTTGAGGATTAGCGGCAATCACCGCTTCCACAATGGCGTCTACTGCACCGGTATCGGAAATCTGCACCAGGCCTTTTTCTTTCACGATAGTTTCCGCGTCTTTGCCGCTTTCCCACATGAACTGAAAAACGTCCTTAGCAATTTTACCGGAAATAGTGCCCTTGTCCAGCAGTTGAATCAAGCCCGCCAACGCAGTCGGATTGACCGGAGCGGTTGCCACCGTGTATTCGGAGCTATTCAAATGCTTGGCGAATTCTCCCATCACCCAGTTTGCCGCTACTTTAGCATCGGCTTTCTCGGCTACAAGAGCATCGTAGTAGTCCGCCAGAGCCCGGCTGGAGGTAAGGATGGATGCGTCATAGGCCGGAAGACCATAGTCATCCATTAAGCGCTGCCGCCGTGCATCAGGCAACTCCGGCAAGGTAGCGCGAATGGCTTCAATCTTTTCCGGAGCAATGACGATTGGCACCAGATCCGGCTCGGGGAAGTACCGATAGTCATGAGCCTGTTCTTTGCTGCGCATGGAAAGAGTCATGCCCTTAGCGTCATCCCAAGTACGGGTTTCCTGAATGATACGTCCGCCATCTTCAATAACGTCAATATGGCGGGCCACTTCATACTCTAGGCCGCGTTGCACCGCCTTGAAAGAATTGAGGTTTTTAATTTCCGTCTTCGTGCCCAATTCCTTAGCTCCCACCGGACGAATGGAAATGTTGGCGTCGCAGCGCAGACTTCCCTCTTCCATTTTGCAGTCGGAAACATCCAAGTATTCCAAAATGGTTTTAATTTTTTCCAGATACGCTTTAGCTTCCGCAGGAGAAGAAATATCTGGTTCCGAAACGATTTCAATCAACGGCACGCCGGTACGATTGTAGTCGACAAGGGCGGAATCCGAGCTGGTAATGGTACTGCCAGAATGTACAAGTTTACCTGCGTCTTCTTCCATGTGAATCCGGGTAATGCCGATGCGTTTCGTCTCGCCTTCCACCTCAACATCCAGATGTCCCATCCCTACGATGGGCAAATCGTACTGCGAAGTTTGGAAGTTCTTCGGCAAATCCGGATAGTAGTAGTTTTTACGGTCAAACTTGCTAAAAGAGGCAATGCTGCAATTCAGGGCTAAGCCCGCTTTAATCGCGTATTCCACTACTTTTTCATTGATGACCGGCAGCACGCCAGGCAAGCCAAGGCACACCGGACAAACATTGGTATTTTGACCGCAGCCGAACTCGGTGCTGCAGCCGCAGAAAATCTTGGACTTGGTCTTAAGCTCCACATGGATTTCCAGACCAATAACTGTTTCGTATTTCATCACTTACCCTCCCCGAGCGGCGCCAGGCGCTTGTGATAATCATGGCTTTGTTCAAAGGTATAGGCCACACGCAGCAGTGTTTCTTCCGCCAGGGGCTTACCGATAAACTGCAAGCCCACAGGCATGCCCTGGGCGAAGCCGCAGGGAACGGAAATGCCGGGAACGCCAGCCAAGTTTACGGGGATGGTGCAGACATCCTGCAAGTACATCGAGAGAGGATCGCCGCTCTTTTCGCCAATCTTAAAGGCTGTGGTCGGCGCTGTGGGTGTTACCAGAACATCTACTTTTTCAAAAGCCTTGTCAAAGTCCTGCTTGACCAAAGTGCGGACTTTGAGGGCTTTCAGATAATAGGCGTCATAGTAACCGGAGCTTAGGGCATAGGTACCCAGCATGATGCGGCGTTTTACTTCCGCTCCGAAGGCCTCGCTACGGGTCTTCTTATACATGCTGACAATGTCGTTGCCCTCAGCGCTGCGATGACCAAAGCTGACGCCGTCATAGCGGGCCAAATTAGAGCTGGCTTCCGCCGGGGCAATCAGGTAATACGCAGTCAAAGCATATTCCGTATGCGGCATGGACACTTCTACGCAAGTAGCGCCCAACTCTTCCAGGCGGGCGATAGAGGCGCGAACCGCCTTCTCTACTTCCGGGTCCATCCCTTTTACAAAGTATTCTTTGGGAATGCCCACTTTCAAGCCGCGAATGTCTTCCACCAGCGCCTTGGTATAGTCAGGCGCTTCTTGGTTGATGGACGTTGAGTCCAAGGGATCGTGCCCGGCAATAGCGTTGAGTACCATTGCACAGTCCGTGACGTTGCGCGTCAACGGTCCAATCTGGTCCAAAGAGGAAGCAAATGCTACCAAGCCAAAACGAGACACTAGACCATAGGTAGGTTTCAAACCTACAATGCCGCAGTATGCCGCCGGTTGGCGAATGGAGCCGCCTGTATCCGAGCCAAGAGCCCAGATGGCTTCCCCTGCTGCCACAGCTGCGGCCGAGCCGCCGCTGGAACCGCCGGGAACTGCCGCCAAATCCCACGGGTTGTGAGTAGGAAAAAATGCGGAGTTTTCCGTAGAGCCGCCCATAGCGAATTCGTCCATATTGGCCTTACCCACCATGACAAAATCCTGCGCCGCCAACTTTTGCATCACCGTCGCATCATAGGGAGGTATAAAACGCTCCAGCATGCGCGACGAACAGGTCGTCCGCACGCCTTTGGTGCACATATTATCCTTGATAGCACTGGGAATGCCAGCCAAAGGAGACACGGCTCCCCCTTGAGCGATTTTCGCGTCAACCGCTTTCGCCTGAGCCAACGCCGCCTCATCAAGACGAGTCACATAGGCTTTCACATCGTTTTCTACCGCCCCTACGCGCTCTAGTACGGAACGCGTAATTTCCTCAGACGTCACTTCGCGCTGAGCTAGGCGGGTATGTAATTGGTGCAAGGATTGCTGCCACAAATGCATGCTCATCGCCCCTTTCTAACCTTCTACAATCTTGGGAACCTTAAAGTAGCCATCTTCGGCTTCGGGCGCATTAGAAAGCGCCAAATCATGATCCAACGAAGGGCGCACTTCATCTTTGCGCAACACGTTCTGCAAAGGAAGCACATGCGCCGTCGGCTTGACATCCGCTACATCCAAGTTTTCCATCATTTCTGCGTAATCCAGAATGGAATTGAGCTGCCCGGTAAAGGTCTCCAGTTCGCTTTCGGAAAACTCCAGACGCGACAAGAGAGCTACTTTTTCTACATCTTTTTTATCGATTTTCATTTCTACTCTCACCATCCTATTTGACAGTTTACCCTATATATTGGTTAATTATAGCACATTTTTATTCCGCCAACAGCGCCAAGAGCGCCGCTTCGTCCAAGACTTTAACGCCCAGAGTCTGCGCCTTTTCCAGCTTGCTTCCTGCAGCCTCGCCGGCCACGACATAACTGGTTTTTTTACTGACACTGCCGCTGACCTT
Organism: Anaeromusa acidaminophila DSM 3853; assembly: GCF_000374545.1. NCBI lineage: Bacteria > Bacillati > Bacillota > Negativicutes > Selenomonadales > Sporomusaceae > Anaeromusa > Anaeromusa burkinensis. The sequence continues at coordinate 143,882 of NZ_KB894585.1, read as the reverse complement.
GCCGCCTTGCGCCTCAATCAGCGTTCCTGCTTCCTGGCGGCTCAGCGACGGCAACGTGCCGGTAAGCACAAAGGTCAGACCTTGCAGCCGGTTAGCGCCTGCTTCTTGGGTCATTTCCTCCGTCATCACTACGCCGGCTTCTTGCAGCCGCGTCACCAGCAGCTTAACCGTATCCTTTTGCAAATACTCACGGATACTGGCAGCCATTTTAGCGCCCACTTCCGGCAGCGCCGTCAGCGTCGCTTCATCCGCTTGCTGCAGCGCTTCCATAGAACCAAACGCTCTAGCCAGCGTCCGCGCCGCTTTAACTCCTACATGACGCATGCCCAGCGCAAAGAGCAGTCTAGACAAACCCGCCTGTTTACTGGCTTCAATGGCGGCTAAGAGATTGGCGGCCGACTTTTCTCCCATACGTTCTAACGCCGCAACATCTTCTAGCCGCAGCAAGTAAAAATCAGCAGCGTCCTTTATTAAACCCGCCTTGAGCAAAGCTTGCACCACTGCCGGCCCCAGGCCGTCAATATTCATCGCGTCGCGAGAGGAAAAATGAATCAACCCTTCTCGTAAAAGGGCCGGACACGCCGGATTGACGCAGCGATGCGCCACTTCCCCTGCCATCCGCTCTACCGGTCCGCCGCATTCGGGACACTCTTTCGGTATTGAAAAGACGCGTTCTGAGCCTGTTCTTTTTTCCGTCAACACACCCAGCACTTCCGGGATAATTTCTCCTGCTTTATGAATACGTACAGTATCCCCTATACGGATGTCTTTTTCTCGCAAATAATCTTCATTATGCAGCGACGCCCTGCTAACGGTAGTTCCTGCCAAACGCACCGGCTCCAGCACGGCTGTAGGCGTCAAAACCCCCGTGCGACCCACGCCGATTTCAATATCGAGCAGTACCGTCAAGGCTTGCTCCGCCGGAAATTTATAAGCCATCGCCCACCGCGGGTCCTTCGCCGTACTCCCCAACTGCTGCTGCGCTGCCAGAGAATCCACCTTTACTACCAAGCCATCGGTTTCATAAGGCAGCTCATGGCGCAAGGTATCCCATTCTTCGCAGCGCGCCACCACTTCATCCATCGTAGCGCAAAGCCGATACAACGGATTCACCTTAAAGCCAGCTTCCTTCAAATAGTTCAAAAACTCCGAGTGCGCTTGCCAAGTTAACCCCTCGCAAGCTCCATGTCCGTATAAAAAAGCGTCCAGCTCCCGGTCAGCGGTCACTTGCGGATCCATCTGCCGCAAAGAACCAGCCGCCGCATTGCGCGGATTGGCAAAAGGAGGTTCGCCGTTTTCTTCCTTCTCCTCGTTCAGACGCTGAAACGATTTTCGAGGCATAAAGACTTCACCGCGCACTTCAAGCAGCTTTGGTACCACGCCGTTTACCGGCCGCAGCTTCAGCGGAATGGAACGAATAGTACGCACATTAGCGGTCACGTCTTCGCCCTCTACACCGTCCCCCCGAGTCGCCGCCCACCGTAGCATGCCGTCTTGATAGCAAAGATTAATCGCCAGACCATCAATCTTGGGTTCCACAACGTATTGAACATCCTGACGCTCCAAGGCTCCCGTCACGCGAGCATGGAAGGCCTGCAATTCGGAGGCGCTAAAGGCGTTGGCCAAGCTTTTCATCGGCTCTAAATGCCGCACCTTGCTAAAGCCGCTGGCTACCGCCGCTCCAATCCGCTGCGTAGGCGAATCTTCCGTTTTCCACTGCGGATAGGCTTCTTCCAGTTGCTGCAACCGCTGCAGCAGGCTGTCGAATTCCGCATCCTCCACCACCGGCGCGTCCAGCACGTAATAATGATAGCTGTATTCCTGAAGCCGCTGCCGCAGCTCTTCCATTTCCTGGCGCGCTGCGCCTTCCTGCGAGGCAGTCAATCCTGCCACTCCTTCCAATACTATGCTTTGCTGATCGGGGCGAATTTTACAGCCAAGGTCTTAATGCCTTGCCCCTCAAAAGCCACTTTCAATGTTTGATCCTCGCCGCTGCCGCTAACGCTGACAACGGTACCTACGCCCCATTTACCATGTTTCGCCTTATCCCCGGGCCGCCATACTTCATGCGTCGCTTCACTGTCGCGCGCCTGCGTATGCGGCGCCAATCCCAACGAACCTCCGCGATGCAAAGGCACCACCGGCCGAGGCGGTAACGCCGCTTTAGCCGCTGCAAAGCGAGCCCGCCCGCTTTGGTGATCCAGGCCGCTTTCCGGCATTTCCTGTAAAAACCGAGACGGAGGAAATTGCGTACTGCGCCCGTAGATATTGCGACTCATGGCATGGGACACATAGAGTTTTTTCTGCGCCCGCGTGATGCCCACATAGCAAATGCGCCGTTCTTCTTCCACTTCCGCTTCATTCATCAACGTCCGCGCATGCGGGAAAATGCCTTCTTCCAGCCCCGTCAAAAAGGCTACGGGGAATTCCAAGCCTTTCGCTGCATGAAGGGTCATCAGCGTAACCCGCCCGTCGCCCAATTCGGCGTCATCCACATCCGATACCAAGGCTACGCGAGTAAGGAAGTTTTCCAGGTTGTCTTCCATATCGCCAATCGCAAAATCCCGCGCCACCGTCAATAATTCCTGGAGATTTTCCAGCCGGTCTTCGCCTTTTTCGTCTTTCTGCAGTTCCGCCACATAGCCGGACTCTTCCATAACGGCTTTCACCAAGTCATAGGTGCATACCGTCGGCGTACGGCCCATCAAATCAAAAAGCAAGCCTGCCAACTCATCTAAATGTTTGCGCGCCCGAGGAGACACGCCGGTCTCCAGATCCGGATTGGAAATGACCTCGAAGAGCGTCATACCGGAACGGGTTGCATAATCAGTCAGTTTAGAGACCGTCGTATCGCCAATGCCGCGTTTAGGCACATTTAAAATGCGCAGCAAGTCCTGCGAACTGTTGGGGTTATAGAGCACTCGCAAATAGGCGATAATATCCTTGATTTCTTTACGGTCATAGAACTTTACATTTCCCACCATGACATACGGAATGGCATGTTTCATCAGGCCTTCTTCAAGAGCGCGGGACTGGGAATTGGTACGGTACAAAATCGCCATATCCCCATAGGGCAGGCTTTCATCTTTGCGATGCTTTTGAATGCTTTCCGCTACAAAGCGCGCCTCATCCCTCTCATCTACCGCCTCATAACAGGTGATAGGCTCACCGCCGGCGATATCCGTCCAGAGGTCTTTCGGCTTGCGGTTTGAATTGTTGGCAATAACGGCATTGGCCGCTTCTAAAATCACTTCGGTAGAACGGTAATTTTGCTCCAATTTGATGACCTTCGTCTCTGGATAATCCCGTTCGAAATCGAGAATGTTGCGTATATCCGCACCGCGCCAGCCATAGATGCTCTGGTCAGCGTCGCCTACTACGCATAGATTGCGATGATGCGCCGCCAAGTGTTTAGCCAGCAAATACTGCGCCCGGTTGGTATCCTGGTATTCGTCAATCAAGATATGAGAAAACCGCGTCTGATAGCGTTGTAGCACATCCGGCTTTGTTTCCAGAATGCGTACCGCCAAGAGCAGCAGATCATCAAAATCAAGAGCGTTATTTTGTACTAATTTCTTTTGGTACAGTTCATAAAGTTCCGCTTCCTGTTTAGCGCGGAAATTATCGGCATTTCGAGCATATTCCCCAGCATCTTGCAGGGCGTTCTTCGCATTAGAAATCAAACCTTGCATGCTTCTGGGAATATACTGCTTGTCGTCAAGATTAAGCTCTTTCAAGCATTCTTTAATCAACACCAGCGTATCGCCAGCGTCATAAATGACGAAATTTCGATTGTACATACCCAAGCTTTCAATTTCTAGCCGCAAAAAGCGCGCACAAAAAGCATGGAAGGTGCTGAGCCATAAATGACGCGACACATCTCCCACCATTTTATTAACCCGCTCTTTCATCTCCAGGGCGGCTTTGTTTGTAAAGGTAATAGCTAGGATGGAGGAAGGCGCCACGCCCTGCTCCAACAAGTAAGCAATCCGACAGGTCAAAACCCGCGTCTTGCCGGAACCGGCACCAGCCATAATCAGCAACGGCCCCTCTGTATGGCGCACCGCCTCCGCTTGTGCTGGATTAAGACCTTCTAACAGTTGGCTCATGACGTTTTGTCCTCCTCATTCTGCAATCGAAAACGCTTCCTTCAACAATGGCACTCCGGCTTGCTTTAAACGTTCCACCGCTTGGCGCGCCGCTTCTTCCGAGTCCAGGCGCAACGCCAAACCTTCACAAGAACCGCTTAGCTGTCGCGGTACGGCGATCAGTTTTCCAGACAAGCCTGCCTGGGTCAACAATTTTTCCGCCCGATACGCTTGATACACCGAAGGAAACGTGATTACCCAATATGGCATCGTGTCTCCTCTTTTCTCCTAAGAATCGGTCTGCCTTAACTTATATAGTATAGCAAAAAATGACGCTTAACGCCAGGATTCCAAGCTCTCCTTCGCCTTTTTAGCCATTTTTGCGCAGTGTCAGCGTCCATTCGCTCTCTCCGGCGGCACAAATCCACTTCCAACCTTGAGATGCAGCCAGCTTTCCAATATTTTCCCAAGCTGCCGGTTCGTCTACCAAGACTTCAATGTCCACTTCCCCGGCATCCATGGCTTCTTTCGTTTTCATTAACGGAATAGGACAGCTAAGACCTCTCATGTCCAGACTCTTCATCGCATAAATTCCCCCTTAGACCGCTTCTTTACAATGCAAATAGCCGATGGCCGCCGTGACAACGAGGCCAGCCACTACCGCAACTTGCCCGTTCCAAGCCAACCCGGCCGGACTTCCCGCCGTATTCAAACCATGCGCCACTGCCGCTCCCGCCAGCATGCCCAGCACGCAGGCAGCGGCGTCCAGATTTCCCTCGCCAGCCTGAATCAACTGCCGCAACGGACAGCCTCCCGCTAACGTAGCAGCCAAGCCAACCAGCATCAAGCCCAAGAAATTCCACAAATGCATGGTATGCGCCAACGGCTGCGCATCAAAACCAAGTTTAAAAAAGCCGAAAGCTATATTACCCGCCAAGGCGGCTAAAAATAACACTCCATAAATTTTTAGCAAGTACGTATCTTTCACCAAAATGAAATCTCGAATCCCGCCGGAAAGACACATTCTCGTTTTTTGCGCCGCCACCCCAGCCAGCAACCCAAAAACCAAGCTCATCACAATTGGGGCATGCATGGACCCTGGGCCGCTTTTGCTAAAGGCCAATACGCCAGCGCCGCCGACAAAAACAAGCACTGCTAACACGACAGCCGCCAAAGGAGTCGCATAGCCAGCCGGTTTCCAGGCACTGCTCTCGAGCGAATGAGAGCGGCCCAAATTATAGCCCCGTTTCAAAAACCAAATGCCTGCGCCAATGCCGCTGGCAAATCCGGCCAAGCCGGTTAAGCCGTTCAAATCGCCGCCGGCTAAACGCAGAATGCCCCGAAGGGGGCAGCCAAGAAACGCCAAGGCTCCGATCATCATGACCATGCCTAAGAAAAAGCGAATCAGCGGTTTCGAACCGCCGCGCACACGATGTTCGCCGCGAAAAGCCGCCATAACCGCAGCGCCTAAAATAATCCCCAGAATTTCAGGCCGTGCGTACTGCAGCGTCCCCGCCTTATGTAAGCCTAATGCACCGGCAATATCGCGCAAATGACAAGCTGCGCAAAAGCCGTAGTTCCCTGGATTCCCTTGCGACACCAGCAGTACCGCCCCTAATCCAAAAATCAATCCTGTCAGTAAAATCCACACTATATAACACAACTCCTACATTGATAGAGCGGACCAACGTCTACTCTACGTTGACGTTGGTCCGCCGCTAACTTGTTTTTACTACTTTACACGCTCAGCTTATACTTTGGCCGCTTCTGTCAGCGGAGGCACAATTTGCTTTTTCCGCGACATAACCCCTGGCAAATACACTACCTGATCTTCGCCTTTGCTGCCAAAAGCTCTCTCAATTAACTCCACCGGCTGCCCAACATAGGCCAAATGCGTTGCTTCAGTCAATATATCGGTAATCATCAAAAGCGCCATATCGTAGCCGCCCTTGGCCCGGGTCTGCTCCATACTGTGCAGCAGTTCCTGCCGTAGCGCCAATACCTCGCTCACATCCATCACCGACAGTTGCGCAATGGTCATGCGGTAATCGCCCATCCGAAATTCCTTCAAGTCAGTTTGCGTGATTTCCGGCGGTGTCATATCCTGCAGCCCGGAACCCGCTTTCAGCATCGCCATGCCGTACTCTTCCAAAGAAACTCCGGCAATGGCCGCCAGCTTTTCTGCAGCCGCTCGATCCACAGCAGTCGCCGTAGGCGACTTAAAGAGCACCGTATCGGAAATGATGGCGGACAAGAGCACGCCGGCAATATCCTTAGGAATGTCAATTTCCAAATTCCAATGCATATTGGCTACAATGGTTGACGTACAGCCTACCGGTTCCTGACGAATTAGAATAGGCTCGCTTGTCGTCAAACCGCCCAAACGATGATGATCGATGATTTCCAGAATCTTCGCCTCTTCAATACCTTCCACCGCTTGCGCTGTTTCGTTATGGTCCACCAAAATAACCCGCTCCGGCTCCGGCATAATCAGCTTATCCCGATCCACCAGGCCTACCAAACGGCCATTTTCTACTACCGGATAGTTCCGGTAGTTCGTCGCGGCAATGGGTCCTGTGATGTCATTAATCAAATCGGTAGGTTTAAAAGAAAGCACCTTGGCCTGCATGATCGCCCGTACAGGCGTACTCTGATTAATCAGCCGCGCCGAAGTATACGTGTCATAAGCCGTTTGCAGCACAAGTACGCCTTGCTGCTTGGCTTTTGCCAAAACTTCTTCATCCACCGCATAGTCTCCGGTAACCACCAAAGCGCCTACGTTCAGGTCCAAACAAGACAAGTGGGCTTCCCGGCGATCCGCCGTCAAAACAATATCTCCCGCCTTAATAACGCGAGATACCGCCGCCGACGTTCCCGAGGCAATCCGCACCCGCCCGGCCAAGGTACGATTCAGCAAATCATCGCCGCAAAGAACTTTAGCGTCCAGCACCCGCTGCACTGCAGCATAGTCTACGCCGCTTTCCGCCAAATCATCCGGCATCTGCAGCTCATTAAAATACAATTTTGCCAAATCGCTCACAGATAAAATACCGACCAGTTGATTATCCCCTACTACAACAGGCACCGATTTGACATTGCCGCATTGCATCAGCTTTCCTAATTCCCGCAGCGTCGTTTCCGGCGCCACCGAAAGATAATCGGTACACATAATATCTTTTACCCGCGGATTGAGATCCGGCAAGAGCAGCGGTTCCTCCAGGCGAAACTGTTCTAAGGCGTACTTCGTTTCGGCATTAATTTTGCCAGCCCGAGCCGCCACCACATTTTCCCCTAACGCTTGCTTTAAATGCGCATAGCCAATGGCAGCGCAAATCGAATCCGTATCCGGATTGCGATGTCCAATAGCATAAATCGGTTTCGCCATAATCGAATCAACACTCCTCGTTCTGGTTTACCTGCAAAAAATGCAATTAGTTTTATTATACCTTATTCCAGCCTTTTCCGTAACCCCGTACCTTGACGCCAGGCTGTATAATAAAGAAAAGCAAACAAGAGTAACGGAGTAACCGGAGGGTACGATAGCGAATGACGACGACAATTCACAACTTGCCGAAAGCCTACTTCAGCCGCCTGTTAAGGGGCGTCCTTGAATTCGATCTAATTGAGGAAGGGGACCGCATCCTTATTGGCCTTTCCGGCGGCAAAGACAGCTTGTTTTTGGCATTTGCCCTAGCAGCGCTGCAAAAAGTATCGGTTAAACCTTTTCAATTGGCGGCGTTGACTCTCGACGCCGGCTTTGCTCCAAACTTCCCGCAGGAAACATTAGCCTCTTTTTGCGCCAAACTGGATATTCCCTTTCATTTTATTCAGGCGGATATTGCCTCCATCATTGAAGAAAACCAAGGAAAAGATCCTTGCTTTACTTGCGCCTTTTTCCGTCGCGGCGCCATTAACCGCTTTGCCTCCGAACACGGCTTTCAAAAAGTCGCTTATGCCCACCATCACGATGACGCCGTAGAAACCTTGCTGATGAACCTGCTCCATTCCGGACAAATCGGCACCTTCCTACCGAAGACGATTTTGGAGCGCAGCGGCGTCACTGTGATTCGCCCCTTGCTTTTTTTCCGCGAAGCGGAACTGCGCGACGCTTGGACGCTGCACGGTCAAGAACCCATCCCCAACCCTTGCCCTTTTAACGGCAAAACGCAACGCCAAGCCACCAAGGAACTCATCGCTTCTCTGGCTTCACAAAACCCATCTATTTACGACCATTTGGCCGCCGCCATGCGCGAAGACTCCGTACACGAGCTCTGGCCCAAAGAAGCTACCCGCTCAGAATTAAAAGAAAAAAATCTGCTCTTTTGGAAAAAGCCATTGATAAAAACCAAACAAGAGAACCGGAGTAACTGAAGGTACGATGAGGGTTATGGTTTAAAAACCATTCCGCGTCTTTCGTGTATTTCGCGGTTCGTCTTCAACGTCACTACAATAAAAGCTGCGGACAACTTGTTTCCAAGTCGCCGCAGCTTTTTTATAGTTAAATTTCATACTTTGCTTATTCTTCTTCGTTCTTTTCTGCGTCGCGCCGAATTTCCCGGCACATGCGCCGCAGACCGTCTAAGCCTCTACTAGTGGTTGCTTCGGTTTCCGCTTCCACCAATTCCTGCAGCATATTCCAAGAGGCTTCGTCGAGCACCTCTTGCAGCAGCTTGGCTTCCGCGCCGCTGCTTAACCTCAACAAGATCGCCACATCCACCCATTGCAGGCGATCTCGTAAAAACGAAGCCAATTCTTCATCGCTTCTAGTTTTAAGCCAGCCGGAAGCTTCATTACGCAACTCCAAAAGCTGCCAGCCTTCCTCTTTGGTTAAAACATGAGCCGGACCTAAAATATCGCCTGATTCCATTAAGGACAACACAACTTGTGCAAATGCCACCTTGCGCTGGCGCACAGCCACTGATTCTTCCCGTTTTTCCGGCGGCGGCAGCGTATTCGCCACATCCGAGGCAGCCCGACGGGAAACATTGCGCAACAGCTTCGCGCACAATTCTTCGCTAGTCCCAAACAAAAGAGACGGATGCAGACCTTCACGCCGCAGTACCTCTTGGAGATCGCGATCCCGCATCCCCTGAAGTTCCTCAAAAAACAAAACATGCGAGCGCATGCGGCTGCGGATTCCCGGACGAAGTTCCTCTAAACGGTCCATGAGACGCAATGTTTCCGAGTCTCCCCGGCGCAGGGCCATCGCCATCAATACCGCCCCTAATTGCCGAACCGGTTGCCCAAATATGCGCAACGAGGAAAAATCTTGCCAACTCTCCCGGATCTCTTCCGGCAACATTTCCGGAGACAACTCGTCTAAGGCCAACAGCCACTTAGTTTGTACTTCCAACGTAAGCCGTCCCATCCACTTCGCCGCTTCCTCAGCGGAAAAACAAGTCATAGCCCACGCCATCGACATTTTTTCACATTGCGTTTCCATGGTTTCGCCTCCTTTAAAGGCATACTAAAATATTTACACTTATAACAGGTATAATAAAAATTCGCCGTCAACCTTAGACAATCCTGCCCGCATTTCTTCATTAAGCTAGTGCTGCGTTCCTATGTTTTTCAGTGTTTTTAGTCTCGTACTGCATGACTCTGCCGCTCAGCCCCCGGCCCGTCTTGGGCCACCGCCACAGCCGCTTCTCCAAAGGTTCTCATATCATTCAGCATATGCAAAGACGCCCGCAAAAGAGACATTCCCAGTACAGCGCCAATACCTTCGCTTTGCTGCAACTGCAATTGCAAGTAGCTTGGCAGCCCCAGCAAAAATAACATTTCCTGAAATCCAGGTTCCGCAGCAACATGTGGCGCAATCAGATAGTTCTTTACCAACGGCTGCATTTGCGCCGCCGCTAAGGCAGCCGCAGCCGTCTCAAGCCCGTCAAGAACCAACAACATGCCTCTAGCTGCTCCGCCTAAAATCGCCCCACATAAAACGGCCGTTTCCAAACCTCCAAAACGGCTTAATACGGCTTTTGCTTCTGTTTCGCCATTATACGAAGCAAAAGCTTTTTCCACCAAGACCAATTGCTTCGCGATCTTTTCGCTTACAGTCGCTTGCTTTCGCAGTGAAGCGGGAACTCCTCCGCCTAAAACAGCTAGCAAAATCAAGGCAGAAAGCATACCTCCTTTGGCAATACTGCCTAGACCTAAAATCCGCACGCCTTTGTCCGCCTCCGCTTGCGCCAGAGAAACCCCTAAACAAAGAGCTTCAACAACCATGTCTTGCTCCAGCGCCGGTCCTTGACGCCAATCGCAGGTCCCCAAAGCCAGGGATGCCTGCAGCACCTGCTCATGAATAATTTTTTCACGCAGCCCAGCATTCACCACGATCACTTCGGCAGAATTTTTCGCTGCAAAACTGCGCAGAGGACTGTTTAACCGGCAGGCGTCTGCTACACGCTGGGCCGTTGTCTTCTCCTCTTCAAACAGCGACTTCGCAATACCATGATCCGCCGCCACTACTAAAATTGACTGTTTCTGAGATAATGCCGGACGATGCTGTCCTGTTACACCCGCTAGCTTTAACGCTAAAAACTCCAAATGATGCAAGCTTCCTAACGGCTTAGTCAAATTGTCCAAGCGCGTTTGGCAGCGTTCTAGCGCCGCTGCATCCATCGGACCTACTGACGCAATAATTTGTTCGATCGTTTGTTCCTTTTTCATTACGCCAATCCCTCCTCTGCACTTGCGTAGGCGTCTTGCAGCATAGCCAAAACCATCTGCAGCATATCCACCACCAACGAGGCCCCTATCGCCTCTCCAAGGCGAATTCCCAAATCCACGCACGCCTCCAACTCTAGCTGACGCAAGGCAATACGATGAGCCGGTTCTCCAGACAAATGGGAAGCTAATAAATAAGAGGCGCTGTCAGCATGAATACCTTGCGCCACCAAGGCCGCCGCCGTGGTGTTCAACCCGTCAACAATTACCAGGCACTTGTGCGCCGCAGCCCCCAGTACCACTCCCGCCAACACGCCCAGTTCAAAGCCGCCAACCTTGCGTAAAACATCCAGCCCGTTAGTTCCCCAGGGTTGATTGACCGTTAGCGCTTGCCGGACATATTGGCGCTTGTCCGCCAAACGTTGATCAGAAATACCCGTGCCCCGCCCGGTGGTTTGCAGCGGGTCCTCGCCGGATATAGCCGCTACAATAGCAGCACTGCTGGTTGTATTGCCAATACCCATTTCCCCTAATGTAAAGCAGCGATATCCTTCTTGCACTTTTTCCTGCACAATCGAAATACCAATTTCCAATGCTTTTACAGCCTGCTCCTGCGTCATGGCCGGCCCCTGCGTAAAATCTTCCGTTCCATAGGCAATTTTTCGCTCCCAAAGCCCGGGATAAGACGGCAGCTCCACTGCTACGCCTGCATCAACAACTACCATATCCGCCCCGCAAAAATTAGCAAATGCATTGGCGCTGGCGCCCTTCGACGCCACATAGTTAATTGTCATCTGCGCCGTTGTTTCTATGGGATAAGCGCTGACAGAACGCCGGGCTACGCCATGATCCGCGCAAGCAATCACCATGCAAGCCTTTAGTTCCTGCGGCTTTGCGTTCCCAATAGCCGCTGCATAGGTCGCCGCCATCTCCGGCAGACGCCCCAGCATCCCCGCAGGATATACGCTCTGAGCCAAGCTTTTTTTGACAATTTCATACGCTGCCGCATCGGGCTTTTCAATTTTCTCTAGGGTTTCTTGCAACAAACTCATCATTTACTCCCTCTCTTTCCGGAAGACCCCTTACCTTAATAAAAAAAGCTTTTTAGGAAGCGGAAGCAATCCTAAAAAGCCTTTGTATCCAACAAGGTCTTCCTGATCTGAGGCAGGTCTCCTGGCTCCCGGTTCATCGATACATTGCCGCCTTCCCTGCAACTTTTCGGCGCAAGTGGCATCTGGCAAGCTCTCTCCGGTACAGTGGCGGGCCCGCGCGTACACGGCCTTTGCTTAAGCCGCTCCGACTTCCCTATTCTCCGCAATTAGCGGCACCTCAGTCATAGATTTATGAAATTGAGGTCAGTATACCAACACTTTTCTCATTCGTCAAGAACGGAATAGCTTGCTTTATCACCGCAGTGCCGCTATAATTATAAACATAGTTTGAATATGTTTCGGAACAATGGTCGTTCCTCTGACAATCGTTTTGATTGGCAGTGGAGCGATTTTTTTGTTCCCCAAAAAGGAGGAATACACATGGAACCTATTACTAAGGTGGAAATCATCACCCGTCCCGCCAAGTTGGACGAACTCAAAGAAGCCATGAATAAAATCGGCGTTACCGGCATGACCGTCAGTCAAATCTTCGGCAGCGGTCTAACGAAAGGCCATGTAGAAGTATACCGCGGTTCCGAGTATTCCGTAAACTTGCTGCCAAAAATCAAAGTGGAAATTGTTGTTTGCGAAGTACCGGTAGAAACGGTAGTCAAAACCGCTAAAGAAATCTTGAAAACAGGCAAACTCGGAGATGGCAAAATCTTTATCCAACCGTTGGCCAATGCCGTGCGCATCCGTACTGGCGACGAAGGGCCAGCCGCTATCAAAGCTCCAAAAGATACCAAAAGCGCTTAAAATAAAGAAGAAGAGCCGGCAGAAACCTGCCGACTCTTCTTCTTTGCATGTCGAATGGGTCCTATCGTGACGCGCCGTCCCCGTGAGGCGTCGCGGCGGCCCCCAACGGCCTAAGAATACGCCTTCTGATACAAAGCAAGAATTTCTTTTTCATTCGTCTCGCGAGGATTGCCAGGCGTACAAACATCGGCAAAGGCAGCGGCGGCCAGTTTAGGCAGATCCTTTTCCTGTACGCCGATATCTTGCAGTTTTTGAGGAATCCGAATCTTCTTAGACAGTTTTACTACCGCATCTACAGCCGCTTTGCGATACGCATCCTGCTCCATTGCATCCACACCCTGAACACCCATAGCGCGAGCAATTTCTCTGTATTTTTCTCCAGATGCCGGAGCGTTGTACTCCATAACATAAGGAAGCAGCAAGGCATTAGCAACGCCATGAGGCGTATCATAGAGCGCTCCCAGCGGATGCGCCATGGAATGCACGATGCCTAAACCGACATTAGAGAAACCCATACCAGCCACATATTGCGCCAAGGCCATGCCGCTTCTGGCTTCCACATTAGCAGGCTGTTCTACAGCCGTAGACAAGTGCTTAGCAATCAGGCTAATGGACTGCAACGCAAACATATCGCTCATATCCCAAGCGCCCTGGGTAATATACCCTTCAATCGCATGAGTTAGCGCATCCATACCAGTGGCCGCCGTCAGTCCTTTAGGCATAGAAGTCATCAGCTGCGGGTCTACGACCGCCATAACGGGAATGTCGTTAGGATCCACGCAAACCATTTTCTTGACGTTTTTTTCATCGGTAATAACGTAGTTAATCGTAACTTCCGCCGCGGTTCCCGCCGTTGTCGGCACCGCAATGACCGGCACGCTTTTGGCTTTAGTCGCTGCGCAGCCTTCTAGCGAGCATACGTCGGCAAATTCAGGATTGTTCACCACAATGCCAATCCCCTTGGCTGTATCAATCGGTGAACCGCCGCCGATGGCCACAATACAATCAGCGCCGGACGCTTTAAAAGCAGCCACGCCGCCATTGACATTAGCCACTGTCGGATTTTGTTTTACTTCATCATAGAGAGAGAAAGGAACTGACGCTTTTTCCAAAACCGCTGTAACCTGAGCAGCTACGCCGGCAGCTACCAAATCCTTATCGGTCACTACAAAAGCTTTGGAAAAACCGCGCCGCGTCATTTCTTCCGGAATCACTTCAATAGCGCCTGCGCCAAAATAGGATGTTTCATTGAGAACCATACGTTTAACCATATTGCGCACCCCCTACAATTGTAGTTTCATCTCGTCGGCGGCAGCTTGTACGTTGCGCGCCATGCCATCCAGATCCTGAATCGCATCGGAAATAGTCCGCATAAACTCTTGATGACGTTCGACAATCGCTCCGGTGTTGGAAATTTCTTTTTCGATTTCCTGCATACCTTTTTGTATGTTCTGCAGAATCCCTTCTATTTTTTGCGCTGAATCCACGCTGACTCCAGCCAGATTCCGCACCTCCTGCGCCACTACGGCAAAGCCGCGGCCCATTTCGCCAGCCCGCGCCGCCTCAATGGCGGCATTCAAGCCTAATAGTTTTGTTTGATCGGCCACATTCCGTATAAAGCGCAAGATTTCATCCGTGTCTTTCACTTTCTGCTTCGTTTCCGAAGTAGAGCCCAACAGCAGCTGTGAGTTTTCCACAAGCGAGGAGACATGCTTCGTTACATCCTCTACCCGCCCGGAAACGTCGGCAATACGATTTCCCATGCTTCCGGAAACGTCTAAAAAGTATTCCGTACTTTTCATTACCTTCAACCGCTGGTACCCCATGCGAGACAGCGCATTGGCCACAATGTAGAGCAAATCTGCCGCCGCTCGTATGCTTTCTTCCGGCACAATTCGGATTTTCCGCAAAGCCCCTAGGTATTCTTCCGGTTCAATGCCCAGTTCCACCGCAATCCGGCGAAATTTTTCCTCATCCGGCGGCTGCGGCAGCACCTGACCTCCCAGCATGGAACCAAGTTGTTTTCCTTCTACAACAATGGGAGCGGCAAAATCCATCAAACCTCCATGGCAGTAGTAAATCGCCGGTTTTCCCGTACGGGCTGCTTCTTGGCCGCCTTTGATATCGCATTCATTGCAGCGTTTAGCCCCTTCGGTGGTATTTCTGGTTTTTTTCATGCAAAAATCAGTAAAATTGCTCGGCTTCGTCACCGGGCCTTCATGGTCTACAGTAATACTGGCCATCCCCATAGCCAACGCAAAACGGTCCTGTATCTGCTGCAGCAAATCCAGATCGATAACATCACGTAACGTATGTTCCATCTCGTCCGTCCCTTCCACTCCTTGGCAGGTATGTCCGTTTTAGAATAATGCTTCGTGCAAATTTTTATGCGGCGCAGGCAGGACCAGTTGATCCACCAGGAATCCGCCATGTTCAATGGCATGCGCGCCTGCACGTACAGCAGAATTGACAGCGCCCACGTCACCTGTTAAGGTCACAACCGCCTTGCCGCCCATACCGCGCGCTAAACGCACATCAATAAGAGCGACATTAGCCGCTTTAGCCGCCGCATCAGCAGCAACCACTGCGGAAGCCACTGAATAGGTTTCAATCACGCCCAAAGCATGAATTTCATGGACGTCGCTGCAGCCGCTCACAGCGCCAATCAAGGAGTCATGCGGGTTAGGCAGCACAAACTCATCCACTACATTTTCTTCGCCGCCTACCGCCTTGCCGCTGCGAATCGCGCTTTGCACCGCTCCGACATCACCGGCTACCATAACCACATATTTACCAGGACAAAGCGGCTGAGCCATAACCATGTCCACATTAGCCGCTTTAAGCATAGCATCCGCCGATAAAATGCCCCGCGTGATGTTCTTCAATTCCAACAAGCCAATGGCTCGCTTCATGTTCATTCCCCCTGTACGCTACTACGCCTGAATGACAATGGCGCCGTCGATGCTTACAACCTTACCGGCTATACTGGCATGCACGTTAGCTCCCAGCCCGGCTCCTTCGGGAATCTCCGCCACCAATTGCCCTTTCGCGACACTGTCTCCCACGGCTACAATCGGCTTTGCCGGCGCTCCGATGTGCTGCGATAACAATAGTTTCACGCTGCGTACCTGCGGCATTTCCGCCAACAGCGGCGCTTTCACATCATACTGCGACAAGCCCAGCCGAGCCACAAGGCGTTTCGTGGGAATCATGCGATATTCACGGCCCCCGCGTACCGCGCAAGGAGCTTCATGGTATGGATTGCGCACTTTCTGTTTGGCAAATTCCTTTTTCAAATACCCATTTACCAAGCGTGGCGACAACCCCATGGTACAGCCAAACACTTCACAAGCGCCGCATTCCGAGCAAAGCATGGCTCGCTGCAGAATATCCGGTTGCTCGCTGTTGCTGTGGCCGATGGCTTGCATAATACGATGCGGCTCTAAGCCGTGTCCCAGAAGGTTTCGCGGGCATACATCGGTACAAGCCCGACAATTGCAGCAAACCGCGCGGGAACGATTGAGCACATGCTCCCAAGACAAGCGCCGCCCTCGAATAATGCTATGACTTTCCGGCAAAACCAACAAGCCGCCGGTTGTTTTCGTAATTGGCGCGTCTTCTTCAATCAGTTTTCCCATCATCGGACCGCCGTCAATAATGGCGTAAGGACCGGTTGTGGGGCCGCCCGCCATAACCAAGGCTTCCTTTACAGACATGCCTACAGGCGCCTTAATGGTTATCGGCTTGGCTACCGCGCCGCCGATAGTGACGTACTTTTCGGTAACGCCTTCTCCCTGCAACGCTTTGGCTACGTTAATCAACGTCTCCACATTGGCGACTACTACCCCTACTTGCAGGGGAATACCGCCTTCCGGCACAATGCGCCCTGTAATTTCACGAACCAGCACTTGCTCGTCGCCGGCCGGATAAATATCCGGCAAATACGCCAGTTCCACATTTTTTTCGTTCATATCGGCCAAGGTCTTTGTCAGACTTTCAATAGCCGGACCGTATTTGTGTTTTAGCCCGACATACGCCTTTTGTGCTCCAGTAGCCACCATCACGGCCCGCAGGCCCAGCAGCATGGCCTGGCTTTCACTGGCCATAAGCTGCTGATGCGCCCGCAGAAGGGGCTCGCACTCGGCGCCATTCACCAGAATGGTGTCGACACTGGCGTTGATTTTTACATGCGTAGGGAAGCCGGCGCCGCCGGCTCCCACTACACCTGCCGCCTTAACGGCGGCAATGATTTCTTCACGTACATTCTCAGCCAATTGGTTCGCCCCCTGTTCTTCCATCAAACGATGGAGAAGCCATCCACCAGCACGCAGCGGCGCTGACGGGTAAAGCTTTTGGCGGAAGTCAGTCCCTCGCCGGTGGGGCCGGCAATCGTAAAGGTGGTGTACCCTTCGCCGCCTACGCCAATACCGGCATAAGACGGTGCATTTTTTACAAAAATGGTGGTTTCAATGGCTTTGGCCATCTGCGTCAAATTGTCTACATTTTTGGAATGCATAATGGCCGTATGACGGTTGCCGTGCTCCACTTTGACAGCCAGCGCAATAGCGGCATCAATGTCTTTAACGGATACCACCGGCAATACCGGCATCATCAGTTCTTCCACAACAAAAGGATGATCCGCGGGCGCTTCGCACAGAACCACTTTGATCGTATCCGGCACCGAAATGCCGATCTTATCCAAAATGTACTGCGCCGATTTACCTACATAATCCTTGTTGATGCCATAGACTTTTTTGGCAGGACCTGTGCAGCCTTCGGCAATCTTGCCTTCTTTGGCGGTCATGATCACTTCTTTGAGCGCTTCGCGCTGCTCTTCATTAATCAAGTACGCGCCATTGCGCTGCATGTACATCATCAGCTGATCCGCGATAGAGCCGACAGCGATGACCTCTTTTTCCGCAATGCAAGGCAAGTTGTTGTCAAAAGAACATCCATTGACAATATCCTTGGCCGCTTTGGGAATGTCTGCTGTTTCATCAACAACCACAGGAGGGTTGCCTGCACCCGCGCCGATGGCTTTCTTGCCGGACGACAGGACGGCTTTTACCACGCCAGGTCCGCCGGTAGCCACCAGCATGTTGATATCGGGATGGTTCATCATAGCATTAGCCGCCTCAATGGACGGATTCGCTACGGACGTCATAAGGTTAGCCGGACCGCCTGCTTTAACAATGGCTTCGTTAAAAAGCCGGATGGTCCAAAGAGAGGTATTCTTCGCCGTCGGATGAGGGCTGAAGAAAATCGCATTGCCTGCGGCAATCATGCCGATGCCGTTGCAAATGATGGTTTCCGTAGGGTTGGTGGTCGGCGTAATGGAGCCAATCACTCCGTACGGTCCCATTTCCAGCAGAGTCAAGCCATCATCCCCGGTCCAGGCGGTCGGTTTCAGATCCTCCGTACCCGGGCTTTTCGTAGCTGCCAGCTGATTTTTGAGAATTTTGTCGCTTACACGGCCCATACCGCTTTCCCATACCGCCATTTCCGCCATGGTAGACGCGTTGGTATAAGCGGCATCCCGTATAGCCTGCACGAACTTTTCCCGTTCCATACGAGAAAATTGTTTCAATTCTTTATACGCCTTGCGAGCGGCGGCAACGGCTTCATCAACCGTATCAAAAATGCCGTCTTGCACTTGCTTCGCGTTTCCTTCGCCGCCTTGCAATGAAGCTACAATTTCAGCGGTGATTTTTGCTATCAGCGCCTGATCTACTACCATTCTTGTTCCTCCTTCCGGCGCTACTGCGCCGTTTCGAAAGCAGTCGGCCAAAACCGCGCTTTCTTAGGCTCGGACGTTTTTCCAGGCGGCCAAAGCCGCATTGGCAACTTGTACGTCTTCATGCACCGCGCCGCCGCTGACGCCGATTCCGCCTATGACCTCTTTGCCGCTTAGCAGCGGCAAACCGCCGCCGAAAACAACAAAGCGTCCTTGCTGCGCCGTATTAAGACCATACAAGGGACCTCCCGGCTGCACCAATTGCGCCACTTCCTCCGTAGACATCTTAAGCGCTGCCGCCGTATAGGCTTTATCCAAAGCCAGCGAAATGCTGGCCAAAAGAGAGCCATCCATTCGATGCTGCGCTACTAAGTTGCCTCCGGCGTCTACCACAGCAATAACCATAGGTACACCGATTTCCATGGCCTTATATTCCGCTTCTTCAAGAATCTGTTTCGCCTTATCCAGCAAGGTTTTCGCCTCCTTGCAAGCCGAGCCTCCCGGACGCTGTTGCCCATTTGTCAAACGCTCCACAATTTGGGCCGTTGCCTTTTGCACCACCTCTTCTTGCTCCACACAGCGAGCCATCACAAAAAGTAAATCTGACAGGCGGTTCAAATAACGGCGGTCCGCTTCGGGAACAAAGGCCTTTTGGCTTAAGGTAATCGTACGCCGTTCGGCGCGGCGCACAATGGTGCGCGCCACATCCAACGCCGCGCTGGCCTTCGACTCGCCGGGAGTAACAAAATAATGCTGAGGAATGCGCCGTTGCTCCATTTCATCGATGACTGCCTCCAGCCTGGCCACATGGATTTCAGTAATGCGCCCTGGGGCCTGCTCGGTAAAGTACGTCGCCAAGTCGGCATTCAAATCGATCAGCTCGCTTTGCAGCGTTTGCAAGCATTCTTCCGCCCAGGGAAAACAAGCCACTAACGCCCGAGCTGCGCCCATAGCCGCGCTGGCTTCATCCACCGTGCCGTAGGCCTCGACTCTTATGTCGTCTTTAGAAACGCGTTCCTTACTGTATAAGCTGGTTGTACCGCCATCTCCGGTTCGCGTATACACACTCATGTTACATTCTCCCATTCCTCTGGGTTATCTGAGTTCCACACCGCACTCCCGAGCCACATCGCGCGCCAAGGGCGTCACCAGGTCTTGGGGACCAACCGTCAGGATGGATTCCCCTTGAGCTGCCCGCACTTGAATCATCGCCGCGTCAATAACCCGCCTTCCCTGCCCTTTGGGCAAAGACGGTTTTTGTGCAGTTTCTTTTGCTTTCGTCATCACGCCAGTAGTCACGCCCAGCTGTTGCATAGCCTCAGCCGCTAGCGCACCGGCGTCCACCAACGCCACCCCGTAGGATTCCAAGGTTTTCAGATTATCCTGTAATGCTCGAGTTAACGTCGGTCTGGCTGCGCCCATGCCTCCATGGACACGCCAAGGATCCTTGGGATCCGCGGCATTACGCGCGGCAATGACCGCTTTCCCCATTAAGAGCGCCTGCATCACCAGGGTCGAAATAGTTGTGTCTGCTAAGGTGCGAGCCAGTTTAGCCGCAGTGTTCTGCGTCAATACAGGCACAAGCACGACATCAGCCTCTTTTAGGTCTTGTTTCGGCAAAGGATCTGTCGCCAAACGAATGTCCAGCTCCATTCCCAGCGCCTTGCGCAATCGCTCTACACCGATCACCGTCTCCGCCGCCTTGGATAAGACAGCAGTTAAACGAACGCCCTGATTCTGCAACTGCGCCAGTTGCGCCAGCGCCTCTTCCAGGCCCAACGCGCCGCCTGTAAACAAGGCCAGCGCCTGTTTGACCGCTGGCTGCACAGGCTGCGGCGTTCCTAAACGCCGCATGACTTCTTCCGTCACCAAACGGATTATGTCTTCCCGTTCCACTTTACGCCTCCTGTTCCCGGCGCAGTGTCACCGTAGCCCCCGGACCAATGCCCAGGGCATTGGCTTCGTCCGTATCAATGTGCATTTCCAAGCGAAACTCTTCTTTCACCCGAACCAAAACATGTTTCAAGTCCGCTCCTCGCGGACCGTCAACCTCCACTATGACCCGCTCGCCGTCTTTCACACCGAAGCGGCGGGCATCATCATTGTGCATATGAATATGTCTGGCTGCGCAGATAACACCCTTTTCCAAAGTTACTGCGCCGCAAGGTCCTGTTAGGATAATTCCGGCGCTTCCTTCGATATCGCCGGAATCCCGTACAGGCGCTTTGACTCCCAAAGCAAAGCCGTCGGTACGGGAAATTTCCACCTGCGTCGTGCCGCGGATGGGCCCTAGGACGCGCACATTGCGAATTACTCCCTTAGGCCCAACCAACGTCACTGTTTCCGCTGCCGCAAATTCCCCCACCTGTTTCAAATCTTTTTGGCGAGTCAACTGGCTGCCACAGCCGAACAAAATCTCCATATGCTCAGCAGAGAGGTGGATGTGCCGGTTTGATATCCCGACAGGAATCCCTTCCGTCACCGCCATTGCTTCCGGCTCTACCGCCAAAGACTGCAAAACCTGGGTCACAATGGCTTCGATCGTTGCGCTGTCCATCCTCTCACCTCGTTACCATAGAAATTATAAAGATTTAGGAAGAATTTTCTCAATGTCCGTATGCGGACGCGGAATGACGTGCACCGAAATCAGCTCGCCAACCCGTTGCGCTGCTGCAGCGCCGGTATCGGTAGCCGCTTTCACCGCGCCTACGTCACCGCGCACCATAACGGTTACCAAACCGGAACCGATTTTTTCATACCCAACTAGGCTTACGTTGGCTGCTTTCACCATGGCGTCAGCTGCTTCGATCGCACCTACCAAGCCTTTGGTTTCAACCATTCCCAATGCCTCTCCACTCATATTGATTCATCCTCCTTGTCGTTTTTTCCATAATGCAGGCAAGTATTACGAGGATCACCCTTACGCCTCGGGCAATTTGGATCGTGACACAAATTGCAGCTATCCGCCGGATCAACGGCTGGCTCTTCGCTCAGAAGTTCCTGTTCTTCCTCCACGGTTTCAAGCTCTTCCTCAACCATGGTCTCTATTTCGGCTTCCGCAGACGTTTCTTCCGGCACGTTTTTTTCCGGCTCCGACGCTATGGGCGGTTCTTCTTCCGCTTCCATCTCTGCTTGCTCTTCCGGCATTTCTTCCACCGCAGTTTCCAGCTTCGTTCCTACCGTTTCTTTGGTAAGAAGTATACAATCCAACTCCTGGTGCGGCCGGGGGATGACATGAGTGGCGACAATGCGCCCCACTCTTGCCGCAGCGGCGCTGCCGGCTTCTACAGCCGCCTTTACGGCGCCTACGTCGCCGACCACTTTGATCAGGACCATGCCGCTGCCTTTCGCCAATTCATAACCTACTAATTTTACATTAGCCGATTTTACAGCTGCATCCGCCGCCGTAATGGCGACAGGCAAGCCAACGGCTTCAATCATACCTAATGCTTGTCTGACCATGCATTCACCTCCCATGGCCTCCTGGCCCTCCCGGGGCCCCCGCCGTTTCTTGCAACATCCTGCGGACAATCTCCGCTACCAACGAGGTCAGATCTTCTTCCGCTACCGCTTCCGCCTCGCCGGCAGGCACGCCGACTTCCTCAGCCTTTTCCTTAAAAGGAATGCCTTTGACAAGCCTGGCGGCGTTATACCCAAACAACCGCCACACGCTCGGATCTCCAGGCCCAGGATGTATAAAAAGCGGCTCTTCCAGTGCCAATTTGCGGTAATGGATGCACAGCCCCTCGCCACTAACGCCTACGCCCACCCCCAGGGGCGACGCGAAGGCTGCTTCATGCGCTAAGCGGGCAGCGTCTCCTGTTTCCTGCTCTGTGAGTCTCCAGGGTATGCCTTCTTCTTCCATGCCAGCCTTAATCTCGCGCAGTTTGGCCTCCAACTTGTCGTGAGCCGCCACAGCGAGAAATACACTGGGCCGGACTTTCTGATCTCCCAACATCGTCTTCACGCCTCTCTGCCAGGGCCTTCATGCGTATACGACAGCACCAAGCCAGTAGCTACGGCGTTGCGCGGGCCTTCACAACCTCGAATGTTGCCGCGACCGCAAACAATGCCATATTCAGCCAACGCATCGCTTACCATATCCGCAACTTCAAAATCCAGCGCCGAACCGCCAACAAGAACCACGAACTCAATGTGCCGAATGTTTCCCGTCGGAGCCACTCGCGCCAACGACCGCAGCGCATTGGTCACGAACACTCTTTTCTTGGCCTCCCGCCGGACATGGCGAATGCGATCCAGCGCATGATCCGTCGGAATGGGAACCATATCGTCTTCTTTTAAAATTACGTTTCTAGCGAAGACATGCGGCGGCAGATGCTCCGAGAAAAAGCGCACTGTGCCGTCTTCCAGACGAATATGGTACAGGCTTTCCACCTTGGCCAAAGGATACTTTTTGATTTCTTCCGCCAGGGACAAATCATTCAACCCTAGCTCCGAATTGATCAACATGGTCACCATGTCTCCGGCGCCGCCAAGATGAATGGCATGCACCTTTTCATCGCGGGTGATAATAGCCGCATCGGTCGAACCGCCGCCCATATCCAGAATCGCCAAAGGCTTATCCGTTCCCGGTGTTGTCATGGCTCCCAAAATGGCCATATTCGCTTCTACGCCGGCGATGACCACGCCGATTCCCAGTTCGGACGTCAGCCGATCAGCAATCTGCTGCATCGGCAACCGGCTGGTTTTCACCATGGCCGCCAAGGCCACGGCATTCTCCAAGGCAAATTCGCCGGCCAGACCGCCTTGCACCTTTTGAGGCACAAAGGTATCCACCGCCAAGATGTCCTGGATTTTCATTTCGCCTAAAGGCTGCGCCGTCAAATCGCCCATGACCTGCCGCACACGTTCCAGCATGCCATTGACATTGGTTCCCGCTTCTCCTTGCACATCCTGTACCGGCTGCACACGTTCCACGGCTTCCATGATTTTCGAGGCGCCAGCCTCCACATCCACTTCGTTCCGTCCCTTTTGCCCCAGCACGGTAATAAAACCGGCCGGAATGGCGCGCGCCTTGACATCCCCTTGAGGCGTACGCACCACCACTGCGGAACGATTGCCGATCAAGGCTCTGGCAATAGGCACTACCATCTTGGTTTCGTCCGCGTTCAGGCCAAAGACCGTCGCAATGCCATAGGGATTGGACAGGGTCGTAATGGTTCGTCCCGCTTCGGCCACCTCAACAGCCGCCAACATGTGCAAAGGAACTTTGTCGATAAACGCCACCTCGTCCAAAATGGGCATCGCTTTGTTTACCCGGTTGGCAATGAGCACCGCATCATCCTGACAGACGATGGCGCCTTGCACGTCAACTCCTCGGGCTAAGGCCGCATTGAGCGTTTTGGCAGCGTCTTCAAAATCAACTCCCCGGGGAATAATACACAATACGCTTTCCCCGGCATTGGTGCGCGGCAATTCTTCCATAAGAATCGTCACGCCCACGCCCAGACCGATTCCGCCCGGCGTGGAAGGATTGTGCCCGATCATGGTCGATTCGGTAATAATGGTTTCCGTAATGGTCTCCATTGCCAAATCGCCGATAACCGGCGTAGCTTCGTTCAAACGAACCTGAGACAAATCGCGCATGGTAAGGCCGGTCTTCTTTAAGGCGTCCTGAATCGCCTGCACGATGCCCGGCACATTAGCCAGCGTCCCCTTAATCCCGGTTGTTTTTACAATGCTGCTGGCCAAAAATTGCAAGGGCTGACCTGCATCAATTCTGGCCAGGCATACTTCTGTGGTGGAATTGCCGATATCCACCCCTGCAATGATCGCCATAACCGTGTCCTAGTCTACGCGGAGACGATTGCGGCGTTCGTATACGTCAGCAGCTTCCCGAACAAAGTCGGCATTGATTTTGGCGCTGTATTTATGTTCCATTTCATCGGCAATCGCCAAAAGTTCCGCTTTGGTCGAACGGTTCGGGCGCAGCGCATTGTAGATTTCCAAAATACGGTTATCCGGAATGGCTGTCAGTTCTGCAGCGCGGCGCAGATTAGCAGCAAACTGCGTCCGGCCTACGCCGTCGGCAATTTCCGCTTGCATACGCAACGTTTCCGGGCTGATGCGCACATCGTCGGCCGTAACCTGACCGCCCAATACTTTGTCCAACGTAATATCGTTCAGCGATTTGCCGCTAGGAGTCTTGACCAAGTCAGGATGTTTTTCCGCCAGCGGATAATCCTGAGCCGGGCAGAATCCTTTAGTCGGCACGGCAGCAGCCACAGCGCCGCCTTGCGGAGCCTGGTGCATGGAGCGCATGACCTCACGCACAATATCTTCAATCATCTTATTTTGAGACATCGTTTGATTCACCTCCGTCGTTTAAAACTGCACTTCAATTTCTACCGCTTTAGCACCGGGAACGACATGTTCCGTTTCCTTGATGTGAAGGATAGCGGCTTTAGCCTGGAATTTAGGCCGGGCCATCTGATCATTCCGAGTCGGTACCGGAGTCGGAGATTCGCCCTTCGCGTATTTAGCAGCATTACGGCCAATGGCGCGGTACGCTTCCAAGTCCAGCAGCGGCGACTGCGGGAATAGTTCCAGGTTGCTCAGCGGCGGCAGGTCTTTCTGATGAATGACTGTCGTGCCGCGAGACTGAATGCCGATCGAAATGCCGGAACCACTCAATTTTGTTGCATCATGAGCGACAAAGGCCACATCCGAAGAGCGCAGCACGCGGATAACCCGTGCTTTGAGCCCTTCTTCCTCAATACCGGAGATGATTTCCCGCAGCACATCGCTGTGGGGCACGTCTACGATGGTTTTGTTCTGGTATTTGCCAAAGGCAGGGGCCAGAGCGATGATCACTTCATCGGCCCAAGTTCCCGCTTTTGCTTCGCCTTTTTCCACCAAGGTCATCGGACGGCCGACAACCGCTTTTTTTACAGGCGCACTGGCGGCAGTAGGCTGTTCCATGCCTTGCATCACCTGTGCGACAATCTCACGAATCATTTGTTCGCTGATTTGCATATTCGGCGCACCTCCCCGCTTAAACGTCAAAGTCAGACGGATTTAAAGCCTGACGAATGGTCTTGATTTCGTTCCAGCGCTCATCGCTCATGCGATAGCCGGTTCCGGGACCGCGATAGTCGTTGGCGTCATTAACGGCGCTAACTACATGGAAGTTGCTGTCCAAAATAGCCGACGTATGGAGATAATCTCCGGATACGCGCTGTTTGAGCAGGTTGAGAACGTTCTCCGCCAGGTCTTGGAAGCCGGCTTTCGACAAGGCTTTGACTACGTCAATGCCGGTAATGCCGCGGCTCATCATTTCCTGAGCGGCTTTGAGATCCTCGACGATATTACGGGCGGGCATATCCTTGCTGCCATGAGCATAGGTAGCCGCTTCCACTTCCTCGTCAGTAATGGCCGGGAAGCCCAGCTCGCGGTACACAGCCTGGAGAGCCCGAGCTGCTTTATTACGTACGGCAATGACATCTTCTTCCGCTGCCGGACGCAGGCCGCCGTCGACTTTAAGGTCACGCTGGATAATGTTCCAGTCGTCATAATCATCTACATCCCAGTTGGAGCCGGCGAACATGTTGTCATAGTTAGGCACGCCGCTGTAACCGGAGCAGATAAAGTCCGTGCCAGGCAGCATCTGCATGAGCGTACGAGCTGTCCGGCGAATGTCGGAATGGGTGAAGGTCTGGTCATTACTAGAGGCAACTTCCAGATCCAGCATGGTAGTAGTCAGGTTTTCCGCCAAAACAGCACGAATGCCGGACGGAACCGCCGCAGGCACGCCGATGCAGCTTACCGAGCCGTTCTGGAGGCCCTGTACGCCAGCGCCGCGGGTAATCATGATGCAGCGCACTTCCAAGTACAGCATGGATTTGCCTTCGGCGTAACCCATCTGCACTTCGGCGCCAGTACCGGAGGTAAAGCGCATTTTCAGGCCGCGCGAAGCATAGGCCGAAGCCAAGAACGCTTTGGACCAAGGAGTGTCATCGCCGTCAACAAACACGTTTTCCGTGCCATATACGGAAATAGTCTCCGCATAAGCCGTAATGCCGCGCATGCCCAGCTGCAGCTCGGTAGCTTCTTCCAAAGCGCATTGGATCAAGGTGCCGCGACGTCCGGTTTGGCCGCCAATCAGCATGGACAGCGCATTGAACGGAGCGTAACGCACAACAGCAACAGTGGTTTCCATTTCATCGAAGCCGCGCATGGAAGCTTCCGCTGCATCAGCAGCAATCAGCACCGGATTGTCAGCTACGTTGGTAATATGGCATTGGTTGGAAGGACGCTTACGCGCGCGCATCTTCTGCAGCGCCATCATCATTTCCACCACGTTCATGGTGTTAAGTACCGCCACGATCTTGGCGGCGGTCAGGCCACGAAAGACCTTGACGATCTCGTCACGGGACACGTTTACGTCCACAAGCAATTTGGCAATTTCTTCATTGCCCATCGCCATGGATTTTTCCGCTACCGTCACGTCAATGGCATAGTCCGCAATAAACTGATCAATAAAATCGAATTTATCACGCGGCACGCCGTCCATTTCAACTACACGGCCGTTTTGGATTTTAATGCTAGGAATCGGATCGTTGGGACTGCCCATGGCAATCAGACCCACTTCGGGCCATTCAACCACGAAGCCGTCCTGGTTAACAGGGCGGGCTTCCAACGCTTCAAACCGTTTGGATCGTTTCATTTCGTTCCCTCCCTGCTATTAAATATAAGGTTTAGTCGCGGACGGAGCCGGGCCGCCCAAGGCTTCGAGCAACTTCTTGCCTGCATCTTTAGCAGCCAAAACCGACTGGCGAACCGCGCCGGAGTCGCCGGTAATCATGATGATCACTTCGTTGGAGTAGCTGGTGCCGCCAGCAGGGCTGGCATAACCGACAAGCTCCACATTCGCTGTTTTGACAGCCACATCGGACATCAGCACGCCGATAGCCGCCGGAGCGCCTACAATCAGGCCGAACGCTTTGCCAACAGGCGCATTGAACGCTTTGTTGATGGCGTAGCTGGCGCGAGCGGTGTATTGCAGCTCCAGATGGCCTGCGTCATTGCCGTATACGTCGCCGAAGGTGCGGTCCAGTTCTTTCAGGGCCACTTCAACTGCGCGGCGAGCGTCAGACACTTCTTCCGCACCAAAAATG
This sequence comes from Anaeromusa acidaminophila DSM 3853, assembly GCF_000374545.1. Classification (NCBI taxonomy): domain Bacteria; kingdom Bacillati; phylum Bacillota; class Negativicutes; order Selenomonadales; family Sporomusaceae; genus Anaeromusa; species Anaeromusa burkinensis. The sequence continues at coordinate 116,347 of NZ_KB894585.1, read as the reverse complement.
ATGAGACATCCATGACCAGCGCCACCTTTAGTATCACGGGCCAGTTCGATGGTGACGATTTCCGTATTGGTCGCTTTAACCGCTTCGTCCGCCGCCATGATGTGCGGGCCAGCGCCGGTACGACCGCCGATGATACCGATCGAGCGGTATTTGGGATCCAGTTTCATCTGCGCATGTAGCATGGGATCTACGTTAGCAATTACCAAACCGATAGTATCGCCGATAGCAGTACCAACGTATTCAGTCATTCCCGGGTTAGCTGTGCAAGCGGCAGCGGCCGGAGCTTCCGTCGGAGCAGCAACTCCTTGAGACTCCATGCGTTTTTTAATTTCATCCATAACCTTGTCAATTAACTGTTCTTGCATATGTCTTCCACCTCCAAATTAATGCTTAAACCTGTTTCGGCAGAATGCTTTCCACATCCGTGTGGGGGCGAGGAATGACGTGTACGGAGACAACCTGGCCTACTTTGCCGGCAGCAGCGCTGCCAGCGTCGGTAGCCGCCTTAACAGCGCCTACGTCGCCACGTACCATAACCGTCACCAGGCCGGAGCCGATTTTTTCGTAGCCAACCAAATGTACATTGGCTGCCTTGACCATGGCATCAGCCGCTTCAATGGCGCCGACAAGACCTTTCGTTTCCACCATACCCAATGCTTCGTTCATTTTATGTCCTCCTTTCCTCCGGCGGATGAGTTTCGGTCCATCTGTTCCAGACAATCCGTCAATTCATCCAAGCCTTCACCTGTATGGGAAGAGACAAAGAACACAGGCTCTTTGACTCCCGCCTGCACTAAAAATCGTTTTGCGCGTTCACGATCCGCCTGTTCTAAATCCACCTTCGTGACTACGCCCACCACCGGTCTGGTAAACATGCCTGCAAAACCGGGTGGCAGTACTGGCATTCTCTGCGAAGCATCCTGCACAATCAGCACGCCTGCCGCTTGCATGGAGGTCACCAAGAGAGCCGAGTAAAAACGCGGGATTTGCGCATATTCCCCTGGAGTATCGATAGCATCGTCGTAAAATTCAATATCACTGGTCTTGCTTACTTCCTTCGCCCGCTGCCCCAAGGCATACGCTAGCGAAGTCTTGCCAGCGCCTACCGCGCCTACCATCATGACCTTGCGTTTAACCGTAGGTTTCATAGGTCAGGACCTGGTAATGCGAGTCCCGGTAAAACCCAGGCCATCCATCAGTACGGCGTTTACCTGGCGCAACGCCGCTTCCACAGCAGAAACGCTGCCCACCAGCACGACAGAACCGGTGAAACGATCCATAAATCCAATGTCCACGGCCGCTGTTTTAGTGGCTACATCCGCAGCAATCAAAGCCGCCTCGCAAGGAGTAATGGTCAAGATGCCAATAGCGCCGCTTTGTCCGACTCCCAGCTTTTCGCAAAGGGCTTCCTTAGGGTGAGCAATCAGGTGCGCCAAGGTCACCTGTTTCCCTGGTACATATTCTTGTACAACTCTCTGCTTTTCCATGCTCATCGGCCTTCCTCGCAATCTTCGCAAATAATTCGACGATTCTACATGTGTATTAATTGGCGATTGCCTTCATTCTCCCTTGAGTCCTTGTTGCTCCCCTACTGGAGTTCCTTGCTGCCCCCAACCTTCTATTTAGACAAAAATACACTCCTCTTTTTTTGAGATGATAAGATCTTGCTGATCTTTCCGAATTTTTTTAATATAAAAGCAAAAAAAGACTGCCCGAAGGCAATCTTTTTTTATGACAGATTCACTATGCGATTTTGCCGTAAGCTTTTTAGACTTTTGTTTTTTCGCCCCGCAACTCCTGCCGGTACTGGTTCGGCGTCATCCCCATGGCTTGCCGGAAAACACGGCAAAAATAACTAGCGTCTTGATATCCCACTTCCGTAGCAATCCGCACCACCGTGTAATCCGGATCCAACAGAAGCTTCTTAGCCCGATCCAAGCGCACCCGAGTAATAAAATCGGCAAAGTTGAAGCCTTTTTCCTTTTTAAACAAGCGACTGAAATAAAAGGGACTTAAATGCACCGTCTGCGCCACTTCCTCCAACGGCAGATTGCGGTGACAATTGGCAACAATATATTCACAAGCTTTATTCATAACCCGCAAATTCATGCTGTTGCGGTTTTCCAGCATATTATCCAAAAATTGATCCAGCGCTTCCATCATCCAGCGTTCAATATCGCTTTGCTCATGACACTCATTTAAACGCTGAATGCACTGAAAGTTGAGCAAGGTCAGCTTGTCTAAACTGGCGCCGCCTTCCACTGCGGACCGCGACAGCACCACCAGCAACTCCAACACACACGCCTTGACGGTTTCCAGCCGACTTTTCTTGGCAAAGATTTCACTTAAGAGGCTTTTTAAGGTTTCCTTGGCTTGCTTGCGGTCGCCGCAGCGCACTTTGTCCAAGACCGCCCGTTCTGCATGAAAGGGATAATGAAATGGACCTTCGCTGAGATGCGGCGCATCTTCAATATGAATCACCTGGCTGCTGCCCAAATAAAAACGCTGCCGCAGCGCGCTCATCGCTTCGTGATACGATCGATAAATATCCCTCGGATCCCCATAGTATCGGCCCACGCCAATCGTAATGCTAAGCCCCAGCTCCTCGCCTACCACGCTGCGAATGCTCTCCGCTTCCCGTAGCGCACCCGCTTTAGCGCTGTCCGCAGTCTCCGCATTTTCCAAACCTAACAAGACTACGATATTGTCGCTCCCGGTAGGCGCCACCAGCGCCGCCTTGCCCACGCCGCTGCGCGCTCTTACGGCGCGGCAGATACTCTGATGCAATCGCTGCTTCATTCCCTGTTTTTCTAGTTCCGAGGCCTGCAAAGTCAACTTGCGGAAATTATCAATATCAATAACCAGCGCCACGCCAGGGTCCACAGCCAAGCCCAAAAACTTAGCCCGTTCCCGATAATGAGCCAGCTCCTCTACTTGCCCGGAAATGAGGTCGTACACAAAAGACATCTGAATAAACGGCATGGCCTCGGTCACGCTTTTACGCAACGCTTCTTCTTCTTGATGCTTGTTTTTCATGGCCTTGACGCCTTCCGCCACCTTGCGCAGCGTTTCCGTAAGTTCCTCCGGTCGCACTGGTTTCAGCAAGTATTCTACCGCCCCCATCGAAAGAGCCTGTTTGGCGTAACTGAATTCGTCAAAAGCCGTCAGCATCACAATGCGCGTATCCGGCAGCAGCACTCGAATGCTTTTCGCCGCCTCCAAGCCGTTGATCTCCGGCATCCGAATGTCCATCAGCACAATATCCGGCCGTTCTTCCATGGCCAGCCGGACGGCGCTGGCGCCATCGCCTGCCTCACCGACAATTTGAACCTGCGGATAGTTTTTTTCAATAATGAAGCGCAACGCTTGTCGCTCCAATTGTTCATCGTCGGCTATCAACAGCGTATACATACAACTACTCCTTCCCGAATGCTGCCGGTCTTCCCTGACCGGCCTTCTACGATACTTTAATTATGCCGAAACGGCAGACGCAGCTTTACCGAAGTTCCTTCGCCAGGCATGCTTTCCACCGAAAGGCCGTATTGCTCTCCAAAAAAATGACAAATACGCTTATGTACGTTAATGATACCTAAGCCAGTTGTCTGTCCATGCGAATTTTGCCGACGTTCCTCCCGGAACAAGCTTTGCAAACGTTCCGCCGACATCCCCACGCCAGTATCGCGCACCGTCAGCACCATATCGCCGTTCTCCATCTGCCCTTCCAGAAAAATCCGGCCGCCTTCCACCCGGTTTTCCAACCCATGAATAATGGCGTTTTCCACCAACGGTTGCAGCGTTAGCGCTGGAATCAGCCCCTCTAAAAGCGCGGTATCGATTTGAATATCCGAGGCAATACGATCACCGAAGCGAACCTTTTGAATGGTCAAATAATCCCGAGTAGATTTGACCTCTTCTTCGATCGTACGCAACACGTCAATATCCCGCAGATTATTGCGCAGCAAATCCGCTAAAGCGTAAACTACCTCCTGCGTCTTTTCCGCCCCTTCCAGCAAGGCTAAACGCGCAATGGTGTTGAGCGTATTAAATAAAAAATGAGGATTGACCTGCGATTGCAGCGCCTTCAATTCAGTCACCTGCAGCAGGCTTTCCAGCTCCGCTTTCGCTTTCATCTCCAGCATCAGCTGCTTTTGCACAATATTCGCTAGGCCAATTTCTACAATGTAGTTGGACATGATATAAATCAGATCCGCTCCAGCCTTAATGCGGTGCTCCGGTACAATTTCTACCTGGTCAAAAAGCTCGCCGATTTTTTCTTTGTCTACCGGCAAATCCGCCACACGACGATACATTTCTTCCTTGACCTCTTTAATATCGCTGTGCTCGGTTTCCACTACCACCTGACCGGCCAAAAACGCTCCAATGTACTCATCCTGCACAATAATCGGCGCCGCCAAATCTGTCAGACCGCTATGACAAAGATATACCACCGGACGTTTATCTTGAGTAGCCCGTCGACCGCTTTTATCATCACAATTCATGCAGCGACGAAAGCCTTCATCAAAAGAGCGAACGTAATTGCAAAAACAGGCAAAATGGCTGGGCTTAGTAATAGGGCGGCCTTCGGGATCCACAATAACTGCCGCCAGACCCGTGGCTTCTGCAAACTTATCTTGGATCTCTTGCAAAATACTAGTGTCAACAATTTCACTTAACGTAAACCGGCTGACTTGCATATTCATTTCCCTCCATCCTTTTACGACGCATCCGGCAGATTTTGGTCTTGTCAAAGTTTTCGCATAAATGAATACTATTAGTTATACAGATGCGTTTTTCCTGCGTCAGGATTTCGGGATATGAAAGTTTTGTCATAAACCGCCAGTTTCTTTGGCAATATTTTACAAGGCAGCTCGTTGTTCTTTTTCCGTCGCTGCAGGAATGAAATCGGTAATCCGCGCCATATTGTGCATCGTGTAAAGCATGGTCTTCAATAAAAACACCATCAATACCGCCCCAGTTCCTTCTCCTAAAGCCATATTGGCTTTCAACACCACTTCTTCCGCCGGAATATTCCCCAACAGCAGGGAATACGCCATGCCCGGCTCTCGAGACAAATGCGAAGGAATGGCATGCTTTTCCACGCTCGTATCCAATCGTGAAGCGCAGATATAGGCAACCGCCGTAATAAAACCGTCAATAACAAATGGCGTCTTGAGTCGCGCACATTCCAACATAGCGGCGCAAATAGCCACCATATCAAAACCGCCTACGCAGCGCAGAACATCCTTGGCGGTATGAAACTTTTCTTTATGTAGCTCCACGCCTTTAGCAACCACTTGGCATTTGTTTTTGATCAATTCGCTGGTCTGCAGTCCGGCGCCGCCGCCGACGATAAACTCCGGTAAAATACCTGTTAAGCCGTGGAGTACTGCTGATGAGGTAGTCGTATTGCCAATTCCCATCTCTCCTAAAGAAATTAAATTGTAGCCTTTCGCCACTAGTTGACGGACCTGTTCTTGTCCGGCTTCCCAAGCAACAGTAAATTCCGTCTCTGTCATGGCTTCGTCTTTGAGAAAGCTGCGACTGCCCATGGCCGCTTTACGAGAAATTCCGGTAAAAGGTCTTGTAGAATTGACGCCAACATCAATAACCCGATAAGGTATGCCGCACTGCTGGCAAAAACAGCTGATCGTTGCCCGACCATCTACCATATTCTGCACCTGCAAATACGTAATCTCTTCCGGATCCTTAGCCACGCCCTCAGCAATGACGCCATTATCCGCTGCAAACACTAAATGAAAGGGCTTAAGCTCTGTTTTCACTTCACCCCAGGACAGCACCATCTTTTTTAGGTATTTTTCCAACAAGCCCAGGCTATGACGAGGTTTAGCCGCCCCGTCAATCCACTCATTCACATCCTGTTCCAAACTCATAAAAACCCCTCCTTCAACACGTTCAGCCTGCAACTGCCGTACCAGCGGGGATGAGGGATATAAAAACAACCCAGCCACAAAGGCTAGGTATCTTTTCTTAAGTGTACCTATCCTTCTGGCATTCCCCTTGGCGCGAGGGTGCATGACAGCCAAAACAGGCAGGTATCCTGGCTAACGGTTTCTCAAGCTTCCTGCACCTTCCCGGTTTCCCAGTGGCATACGCAAGAGCTCTCCCCGAATACAGTGGCGCGACCGCATCGTTTACAGGCCAAACAGCCTGTCCGAACTTCCCTATTCTCCTTCGGCTTTTTCAACGCTTCCGAAGGCACCTGTTTGGTGGCATCCTTTTTCAGTTGTCTTGAAAATTCTTTTCTCTGATAAGCAAATTAAATCCTGCCTCAGGGAAGCGGCTCGACAAGATAATGGGCAAGGTAGTCAAAATACTCCTATTTTTTACACATCCATCGCCATCGCCTGGCCATGCTCCACCGCCACGCCCCAAAGCTGCTGCAATGGTTTGCCTTGCAACAAACATAGCAAGACGCGAATGGTTCCGCCATGAGCTACCACTGCTATTGCATCCTCTTCTTGATGCGCTTCACGAAGCGCCTGCAACGCCGGCCACGCTCGTTTTGCCAGATCGCTAAACCCTTCGCCTTCCGGCGCGCAGCCTATCTCAGGATGATCGTACATCAGACTCAATTCGTTGGCCCATTTCTCCATAATCTGCTCATACCGCAAACCTTCCCATAGTCCAAAGTGAAGCTCTCGCAGTTCCGGCTTCTGCTGCACCTGCAGCCTGTGCGGCTGCGCTATTGTCTCCGCCGTTTCTACAGCCCGTTTCAAATCGCTGGCATAGACCGCCGCCAGCGGCTCCTTTGCTAATAAGGCCGCTGTTTCCTGCGCCTGCCTCCGCCCGTTTTCATTCAACGGTATATCGCTATGCCCCTGATACCGTTTGGTCCGGTTCCACTCGGTTTCACCATGCCGCACAAACCAAATCTTCATATTTTCACCTCTAACACTTTAACTAATAACATTTCATCATTGCTGGAAATTCTCTGTCAAAGCTCACCGCCAGAAGACAAATACCGCGAGCGCTCCCAATTGAGATAATTCAATGATCGCTCCATATACATCGCCTGTCAGACCTCCAAGAATACCAGCCGCATAGGAAGCTACCGCCCAAGCGATCAATGAAGCAGCTAGCCCCGCCCCCATTGCGAACAATCCCAACGGGGCCAGCAAAATGAGTGTCAGCAATAAGCTCGCCCAAACGGTCAGCCCCCCGGCATACTGCCCAAAGCCCTGCCCCAATCCTTGCGGACGAGCATAGGGATAATGCACAAGGGGCGCTACTACAGCCCACCGTCCGGCTATAGGCATCACCAACGAAGCCATAGGCAGCCATTGCAATGGAATATCCAGGTAGAACGAGTACTTCACAAGCATTAACAACGCAAAAGACATCGCCCCGTATGCTCCTACCCGACTGTCTTTCATAATCTCCAACATTCGTTCCCGAGAACGCCCGGAAAAAATCCCGTCCATCGTATCCATAAACCCGTCGCAATGCAGCCCGCCGGTCAGCATAATCTCGAGCACAATCAGCAACGCCGTTGCCGCATGCATCGGCAAAGATTCTCCAAAAGCCTGCACCATACCCCAGGCGCAGCCGCCCAGAACCGCGCCAATGACGCCTCCCGCCCAAGGAAAAAAGCGCACGCTCCTTCCTAATGCTTCTAGAGACCAATCCACTTCTTTCACCAACTGAAATCGCGTTAAAAATTGCAACGCTCGTATAAAATCTGCTATATAACCTGCTTTCAAGCAACACGCCTCCCACGTAATGAACCAATAATCACCGGTATGGCTCTTGTTCTTGTGTCTATTTCAGCAAAAAGGCACTTCCATACATAAAGAACTATCGTTATGATTAAATTCCACTAAAGAGCAACGCTTTCCTTCCCTAGAATACGTTCATCTTTTGCGGTTTCACCGTCTGCTCTTGCTATGCTCCCGGAAAGATATTGCAAGCTTTGCTCCCGAATGATACGATTGTGATATTATGAACAATCTTTGCAAAAGGAGGGCGTCTTTATGCCCGGAAAAGCCTTTGAGTATTTCATGCCCCCAGTCAGTATTCTAGGCCGCGACTGTTTAAAGGAAATTCCCCGCTACATCAAGCCCATGCGATTTCGCAAAGCGCTCATTGTCAGCGACAAAGTGCTTGTAGATATCGGCCTGATTGCGTCTCTTACCAACGTCTTGGAAGAAGCCGGTATCTTCTACATTATCTATGACAACGTTTCTCCCAACCCGACAGTTGAACAGGTAGATTATGGCCTGCGTCTCTTCCAAGACAACGGCTGCGATTTTCTCATTTCCTTCGGCGGCGGCTCTCCCCACGACTGCGCCAAAGGAATTGCTCTTTTAGCGACCAACGGCGGCAGCATCCATGATTATGTCGGCCTTAACCAATCGAAAGCGCCAGCTGCACCGCTTATTGCCGTCAATACCACGGCTGGTACCGGCAGTGAATTGACCCGTTTCTGCGTGATTACCGATGAAAAGCAGCATAAAAAAATGACCATCACCGATTGGCATGTTACCCCCATTGTCGCCGTCAGCGATGCCTGCCTCATGACCGCCATGCCTCCGGGACTAACGGCTGCCACCGGCCTAGATGCCCTCACCCATGCGGTAGAAGCTTATGTTTCTACCCAAGCCACGCCGGCAACTGACTGCAAGGCCTTAAAGGCCATTGAGCTTATAGCCAAGCATCTTCCTACCGCCGTAGTCGACGGCCAGGATTTAGACGCCCGCGAAGGAATGGTTTACGCCGAATATCTGGCCGGCATCGCTTTTAACAATGCCAGCCTAGGCTATGTCCACGCCGCCGCTCACCAACTTGGCGGTCGCTACGGCCTCCCTCATGGCTTAGCGAACGCCCTCATGCTTCCGGCTGTAACAGATTTCAATCTTATCGCCATCCCCAAGCGCTATGCCGACATCGCCCGCGCCATGGGCCAGTCCATCGCCGGCCTTTCTACAGCCGACGCCGCTCGTTTAGCGCCTGCGGCTATGCGCAGCTTGATTGAAACATTAGGCACGCCGCAGCATTTGCGCGATGTGCGGGGATTTAACGAAGAAGACATTCCTCTCCTTGCCGCTGGCGCCCTGGAAGACATCACCGGCGCTACTAACCTGCGCCGAGCCACCCAAGAAGAAATGGAAGCCATCTTCCGGGCCGTGCTTTAATAAATAACGAACAAGAGAATCAGAGTAACTGAGGGCACGAGCGAGGACACGTAGAAAAACAACATAACAAACATAACAGGGGTTACAGATACTATTTTTTGAGTATCTGTAACCCCTTGTCAATTTCGAAACCCTCAGCCGTACCCTCTCGCGACTCCGGTTCTCCTGTTTCGTTGCCGTTTAATATAAAGCTATGCCCAGGGGAGTCACCAAAAGCGGATGCGGCGGCACATGCACCGGTCGGCCAAAGGCTTTGCCAAAAGCTTCCTCAAAACCATCTAAGTAGGCCGTTCCGCCCACTACGTATACCTCTTGTTTTTCACAATCGCCGCATTGATTCATCATTTGCTGCGTCACAGTAGCCATCTTTTCTATTACCGGCAAGACAATAGGCATAATTTCGCGATGTCTTGATGTATCGCGTTTAATCAATTCCGCTTCTTCAAAAGGAATATGGTACGCCCCTGCCAAAGCCAAGGATAAATGCGTCCCGCCAGTTGGCTCATCAGCCGAAAACACCATCTCTCCGTTGCGCAATACGGCAATGCCTGTCGTACCGCCGCCAATATCAACTACCACGCCGTCGTTAATTCCCAATGCTTTCGCTGCTGCAACCGGTTCGTCCACCTGCCCGATGGGTTCAATTCCAGCCCCGGCAATGACATGGCTGCACGCCTGCGCGTTGCGGCCTACCGTTCCAGGCGGCACCGCCGTAGCTCCGCACTCCAGCTTAACACCGACAATGGTTTCTACTTCTTTTTTCAGTTCTTCTACGATATTCATAGCGCCTCGGAAATCCACCACCAAACCGTCACGCACTACCGTAGCCCATCGCATAGCACCGGCTACCGGCAAACCAGCCTCATCCACTACGACAAGCACCACATCCGCCGTCCCCAAGTCCACCCCTACACGATACGGTCCAGGGACACCTGTCCATGCCTTATCTTCAATCAATTGCTGTAGCTGATATATTTTCTCGTACGCCTCCATTACCATATCCTCCTACTCCTGCTCAAGAACCGCACTCCGTTCCCTCACCGTACCCTCATGTTCTCCGGTTCTCTTGTTCAATCCTAGACCCTATTATTCACAGCATTCTTTTTTTCCGCAAGAACAGTCCAGCTAAAGCGCTCGACAGAAGCGAAAGCATGACTACCAAATAAAAGCCGATCTCCGTCTCTCTGAGCGGCACGACCATGCTCATGCTCCAAAAGCTGGAAATCATCGTAGGAATCGATACAAGAATGGTGATCCCTGCTAAAAATTTCATAATATGATTCAAATTATTGGCAATAACCGAAGAAAATGCATCCATCATGCTGCTAAGAATGGAGCCATAGGTCTGCACTAATGCTAAGGCTCGCTTATTCTCAATAATAACGCTTTCCAGAATGTCCTCGTCTTCCTCGTTCATCGGCAGCCAACGGCGAAACTGCGGCGAAGCCCGCATACGCACAATATTATCCAGCACAATATCATTTGCCCGAAGCGCCGCCGTAAAGTAGGTCAAACCTTTTTCCAAGTCTAATAAACGATATACTTCCTCATTGGTTGTCGACCGACGCAGCTTCATTTCAATTTCGTCCGTCCGTTTGCGTATGCTGTTAATTTGCCGTAAAAACGTATTTCCCGCTTGATAAAGAAGCTGAAAGAAAAAATGTACGCTTTTCGTCGTGTCAAAACCTAGACCAGCTTCGCCTCCTTTAGGCAAAACACTGGTAATTTCCCGCGTCACAGTAATCGTACAATTGGGCGTTAAAATCACGCTCAAAGGAATGGTGTCATAACGATCCTGCCCGCGAAAAACAGGTACACTGACAATTACCAGCAGGCAACCAGCGCTACGTAACACCCGTGGGCATCCATCTTCCTCAAAGGCAAAGCGGAAATAGTCCTCTGGAACGCCTACTTTCTTTGTCACTTCAGCAATTTCCTCAGCCGTCGGATGCACGGCGTGAATCCAGCAGCCATCCTCCAGCGTTTCTAAGGACAACGTACGTAGGCCTTCTTCCTGAGTTTTATATACCGATAACATAATTATTTCTGCATCCAGTATTGGCTCTTGGACACACCCTCAATTTCCATACTGTCTACAATCCCAACAATGGCCGCATCCACCGCACTGTCGTCATTTTTCGTCACTCTCCGAGCCGAACTGCCCGAAGCGACCAGCACCGTCTCGCCGTTGCCCGCTCCCACCGTATCAACTGCCACCTGCATGCTGATATTATTCAACCCATCAAGGTTCAGCGGCTGCACCACCAAAAGCTTCCACCCTACCAGCGTATCATCTTTTGTCGGAGCTACCACGGTACCTACTACTTTTCCTAACCACATATATTTGTGCCTCCTTCTTAAAAGGAAACCAGTGATTGGGTCGAAGTACGCCTCAAATCATTGGTTTCCTATACATGCTTGTCAAAATACTAGCGAATACGCTTATACTGTCAGTAAATTATCCCCCCACTTTATTTCCTATACTCTTGTTCAATCCCCAAATATCATTTACTAAATTGGCCTTAAAGCCCTTATTTCCCTCTGCACTGGCTTGTGCATTCATCGGATATTCTTGCGCTTCAAACTATTCTGTCAACCGCGAGACAAAAACTAACCGAATCCCTTTGCGCTCTAACTCCGGGATTACCTCACGCAAGGCTGTAGCCGTATGCATGCGCGCGTGACCAATCACCACGGCGCTGCCGGATCGCAAAGCCAGATTCCCTGCCGTCCGCAGTTTCTGCTTCACCGCATCCACTTCATCCACGTTATCCAAAAACAAATCATTTTCCGCCGCCGGAACCCCCAACTGTCGCGCCGTCATCCTCCCTACCGACTGAGAGCTGGTGCGGCTGTCCACGAAAAACAGTCCTCTACTATGAAGCACGCTCAATACCTGTTTCATGACCCGGCTGTCCGACGTCGCCAAGGATCCCTGGTGATTGTTTACACCGACCACTCCTGGCAGCGAATGCAGCGCTTTCTCCACGATACTGCGAATTTCACCATCCGACATGCTTGGACTAATGGTATTCTCCTCTGAAGCCGCCGACGCTTGCTGCGGCATCATCGGCAAATGCAAGATCGCCTCTTTTCCCGATGCCTTTGCCGCTTGCAGCGCTTCTGCCGAATGAGGCCGATACGGAAGAATGGCGAAAGTTACCGGACGCGGCAGCGCCGCAAGCGCCGCTATCGGTCCTGAGGTATAACCAAAGTCATCAATAACAATAGCTAAGCGCGCCTTTATTTCACCGCTCGGTTCTGGGAGGGTACTTTTTGTATCTCCCGCGACCTTAGCCGCTTCCTTGGTCTTTTCCTTGGCCTTTTCTTCTACACCCTTGCTCGCTTTCTCTTTTTCGCTGCCGCCGATCGCCTCTTGAACGGCTGCCGGCATCAAGCTGGTTAACGAATTTTTTCCATCATCCTGCATCCCGTACCAAACTGCCGCCCCTAGCGCCAATAACGCCACTACCCACCAAACGATGCGCGGTGACGATTTTTTCTGCTTCCTTGCCATAAACACACTCCTCTAATATCCTTCGGCTCAAACTTCCACGCAGCCCGCTGGAAGTCCTGCCAGAAAACGTACGAGAATGCACGAAGATTAATTTTTGAACAAGAGTAGAGGGAGTAATCGGAGGGTACGATGAGGGTACGATATATTATTTTTTGAAAGTCAACGTTTTTCAGAGATGTACATCTTCGCTTAGTCTATGGCAGCCATGCTTAGCACGTCGTTGCGAGGAGCGCAACGACGCGGCGCCCTCCAAAAATTGTTTTCTTGGTCTTTCTTTGTAAATTTTTAACTTTATCGAGCCCTCCATCTACTCACTCTACTCCTGTTATAATTTAAATTCTCCTGCGTTCCCTCCCGCGACTCTCGAGACTCCTGTTCAATTCCCGTCGCATTTAAAAAGCCTGCGCACTCTAAAAATGCGCAGGCTTTCAAGTCTACTTTTATTGTTTTTTGCCGAACCATTTCTGATACAGTTTGTCATACTCGCCATTGGCTTTTAAGGTTTCCAACGCTTTGTTCACCTTGCTGGCCAATTCAGTATTTTTCTTAGCTACTGCAATACCATAGTCTTCCGCATTTTTCAGCTCTGTTGTCGCCAGTTTAGCAAAAGCATCGCCTTTTTTTTCAAACTGCCCCAAGTAGTATTGGTTAACCGGCAAGTCATTCACAACGGCATCCACACCGCCAGCTTTCAGTTCCATAAAAGTTTCTGGCACACCATTAAATTCACGCACCACCGCACCGGGAATTTTACGAGCTTCTTCCGCAGATGTCGTGCCTATTTGCACGGCAATTTTTTTTCCTTCTAAGTCTTTGAAACTCTTGATGGTCGTATTCTCGTTTTTCACCAAAATACTCAAGCCGGATTTGTAGTAAGGCGCAGAAAAAGCAACCTTTTGCTGCCGTTCAGGCGTAATGGAGACGCCGGAAGCAATCATATCAATCGTACCGGAGTCCAATGCCGGAATCAACGCATCAAAGCCCATGCTCTGAATCTCCAACTCCATTCCCATCTCTTTAGCCAAAGCCCTGGACAAATCCATATCAAACCCTACATAATCTTTACTCTTGTCATCCTGAAATTCAAACGGCGGAAAAGTCATCTCTGCACCTACGCGCAAAACCTTTTTCCCGGTATTATCCGCTTTCTTCTCACCGCCGCAGCCAGCGACACCCACAACGATCGTAAATAACGCCAATACCAACCAGATTAAAGTATTTTTCTTCATTAGTACATCTCCTTCGCACTCATCTTTGTGTAAGATACTTTTAATCATAAAGTATCTTACACAAAGATGCAAAATGCGCAATGTTTCGGAAAATGAAAGAAAAACAAAAAACCTGCGTCATCCGGCAGGATGCGCAGGTTTTAGTAGTACTTTATTGTTTTTTGCCAAACCATTTTTCATAAATTTTATCATATTCGCCATTGGCTTTCATTTCATCCAACGCTTTATCCATTTTTTCTTTCAGTTCCGTGCTTTTTTTGTTCATAGCAATGCCGTATTCTTCAGCTTGCAAAACATCTCCTACCATTTTGGCATCCTTATCGCCACCCTGTTTCAAATAGTAGGCCGTTACCGGTTTGTCATTAATAACCGCATCTGCGCCGCCAGCTTTCAATTCCATAAAGGCTTCCGGAGCATTGTTGAACTCGCGAACGACAGCATTAGGAATCTTTTTAGCGGCATCAGCGCCGGTAGTACCAATTTGTACGGCAATGCGCTTGCCTTCCAAATCTTTTATGTTCTTGATCGTGTTATTGTCGTTTTTCACGGCAACAATCAAACCGGACTGATAATAAGGTTTCGAGAACAATACTTTTTTCGCACGTTCTTCTTTAATCGTCATTCCCGCAACGGTAGCATCAATATTGCCAGCTTCCAGCGCCGGAATCAAGCCATCAAAGTTCATGTTCTGAATTTGTACTTCATAACCCATTTTCGCGCCTAGCGCTTTAATCAAATCAATATCAAAGCCTACATATTCTTTGCTTTTCTCATCTTGGAATTCAAACGGCGCAAATCCAGGATCCGTACCAATCTTTAAAACTTTTTTCCCTTGCTGCTTGTCACCGCCGCAGCCAGCCAAACCCAACGTCAACATAAACATCGCCAATACCATTACCGAAAGCCATTTTTTCGACATTCTTGTTTCCCCCTAACGTTCTTTCGCATAGATTTGTTTATAATTATGCATCATGTCGTATAATTAGTCAACTGCTTTTCTTAAATTTTTGAAAGAAACAATAACCGTATCCCCGTATCAAAAGTAAAAGCCCCGGCACAAGACCGGGGCGCATTGCTGTTGCTATTAGTAATTATTGTTCCGCATCGAATTGAAGCATTCGCGGCAGTAAACCGGACGATCATTGCGCGGCTGGAAAGGCACCTGGGTAGTTACGCCACAGTTAGCGCACACTACATCGTGCATTTCGCGCTGCGAGCTAGATCCGCCATCGCGAGTCCGGCGACGTGCGTCGCGGCAGGTACGGCAACGCGTCGGTTCGTTTTCAAAACCTTTTTCAGCGTAAAACTCCTGTTCACCTGCAGTAAACACAAACTCTGCTCCACAATCCTTACACGTTAATGTCTTGTCTTGAAATTCCATGCACGAGATCCCTCACCTTATTGGTTTCTAAGGAGGTTGCTTAGCCGACCTGGTCTTTGACCCCACACTCGCCTGCAGGAAGTTTCGCTACGAGGATTCCAATCCGCTCACTACTTCCCCTCTCGAGATCTTACGTCCCGGCAGGTCTTACTTCTAAGCCGCACCATGCTCAAAGCTTCGGAAAAATTATACGAGCTCCTTACGTGGATCGTTTCGCCTGCGACTGGCATCGACTTTCAACCACAGACCTAAGCAACATTTCCCGAGGTCATTATAACGCAATTTCCAGAATATTTCAAGGGAATAAAACAAGCAAATTGTCTGAAATTGTTTGTCAATATAGAAGTTCCCTAAACTAGATTTTATGCAAACAAATCCAGTAAGAAACCGGAAGACTGCCGTAAAGCCGCAACTGCCAAACTTCCTGTCTGCCCGTAAGATGACGTAGACTCCAACGGACTGGGAACCTTCAAGAGCGTAGACGCAGGACTTGAACCGACAGCTGAAGATACTGCATTCAGTGCGCCAGTTAAACCATTCTCCCCTCCCAACAGTCGCTGCACTCGTCCTGAATCTTTTGCCAGCGCGCTCGTCAGCCGCTTCTCGTCCAGCGCCAATTCGCCAGTCTGAGAATCACGCGTTATGCCAATATTCGCCAACTCGTTTTTCTGGTATCCCTGAAACTTCGCGTCTACGCGAGAAAAAACGCGCTGCCCCGCAGCCGTCACATTATCTGCCCCTGTAACCGCTGTTTCCAGGCGATTATACGCCGTAATCATCTCTTTAGCTGCCGTGACAATGCCCGCAGGGTTCTTGCCTACCGTTACCACAGCCTTCTCTGTTGTTGCTTTTTGCAAATTCAGCGTCACATTACCGTAATCTAAAGAAATTTGATTAGACGCAGAGGTTGCCGCTTTTCCATTCACGCTATACACAGCATTTTCTGCCTGCTGCGTACGATTTCCCAGTCCCAAAGCCGCAACCGCATTGCCGGATACATCCCGCAATGTAAAGCTTTGAGCAGCCCCGGTTTCCTTGGACTGCAAATTCAGCCCCGTTTTCGTTCCATCGCTGCTCATTACAGCGTTTATATTCAAACCGCTTTCACTAAACGCTTTTGCTACCTTCTCTAATACTTTGCTGTTATTTTCCCCAGCACTCACTGCAAACGATATGTTTTTTTCCTTGCCACTGCTATCGGTAACCCCTAACGTGTAATTACCTGCAGACAACGCCCCATACCCCAGGGCATTAACGCGGGTCCCTGTATTTTGCTGCGCCGTCGCCACCTTGCTAACTTCCACCTCATACGTTGCCGCCTTGGCCGCCACTTTAGCCTGCCCCGAAATAGCACTCGATGTTGAGGTTACGGTATTTTTAGCAAATACATTTTCCGCGCCGGAAAATTGTCCTGTCGCACTTTTCAGTTGTTGATTAGCGCTTGATACTTCTTTTATCTGTGAAGCATAGCTTTGCTGTTCTGCGCGATAATTAGCAAACTGATTCTGCGCCGACTGTTTTAGGGATTTATACTGATTCCCTAGCTTTAGCAGATTCGTATCAACCGCTTTTGTTGGCGACACCGAATTATACCCTGTATAAGGCATTAAATTTCTATACACGCTCAGGCTAACATTAGCCACACTAATCACCTCCTGGCAAAAGAGTATACTTACCTTATATTATTATACCGCAAAAATCACATATTGTCAGTATAATTAGTTTTTTCGCAAAAGGTCCCTCACGTCATAAATCACTACGTCCGCCTTACTATTCTCAACAACATTTCCTTTCTCCAACAAGCGGATAGTCTGCGCCACCCCCGCCCGCCTCCCCGCTTCCACGTCAGACTCCTTATCACCAAGCACCACCGACTCATTCAAAACAAGCTCCAGTTCCTCTGCCGCCTTTAATAGCATCCCCGGCCCTGGCTTACGACAATCCGATTCCCGACGATATTCGCCAATCGCCTTTTCCGGATGATAGGGGGAAAAGTAGACGCCTTCAATCATAACATCCTGTTCTGCCAATGTCTGCTTCATCCACTCCGTCAGCGCCCAGAAATCTTCCTCTGTATAATAGCCGCGCCCAATTCCAGATTGGTTCGTCACAACCACCAGCACATACCCGTCTTGCTGATATTGATGCATCACTTCAATAATTCCCGGAATAAATTCAAAGTCTTCTATTTTATGTAAATAATGCTTCTCTACATTAATCACACCATCTCGATCCAAAAACAACGCCTTACGCACACCAACAGCCTCCTCATGAAAATACTGGGGAGAATACGGTTCACTCAGAGTAACAGAGAACGGCCAGAGAAATGCCCGAGAGGAAAACCGAACTATTTACCGCAGAGATTGCTTCTTCACTTCGCTCCTTGCAATGACAAAATAGCCATCTTAGCGGCACAGCCTCCCCTCACCGCTAAGCCGACTGACCCGTCATTGCGAGCGCAGCGCGGCAATCTCCTTGTGCTACTGTCCAATTTCTCTGATTCTCTGTATTCCGTTCCTTTACCCGTAAGCCCTCCCTATACTCCCTATACTCCTGTTAAAAAACCGTTCCCCGTAACCCTCATTCGAACCCTCAGATTCTCCGGTTCTCTTGTTCAATCCCCGTTCCAATGTTCTCTCTGTTACCTCTGGCATTTCCTCTGTTTCTCTGTGTAAATCTTGTAGCTCCGTCGTACCCTGCATTCCTGTGCCTCGTACCCGCAAAAAAGCCGTCAGCATTCGCCGACGGCTTTTTTTATTTTTCCGGCGCGATTCCTTTAGCCAGCTTCATAGCTTCCGCCCAAGTATCCCGCATTTCTTTCAGTAAATCCAATACTTCCTGCAGCATCGCCTTATCTTTCTTCACATTGCCCTCCATCAAGCGATACTCCATAAATTCATAGAGCTTATCCCAGTTTTCCGAAAGCTCGATATCCATGTTTAAGGTCTGCCGAAACTCCCGTATAATTTCCTGCGTTCGCATGTTCATCTCATGAGCTTTTTCCATCTCTTTCGCCTCAATCGCGGTAATCGACGCACGCAAAAAACGTATAGCGCCATCATACAACATCAAGGTCAATTGTTCCGGCGACGCCGTCATAATCTGTTGATTGCGGTATGCCGCTGCAGGATTCATCATACTCATGTTCAAAAATGCCTCCTAGTATTCCCGTCCATTGCTAAATCTTTTTATCAATCATCATACCAACATAATCGCGAATTCTCGCGATCATGTCCAGGTATTCTTTGGGAGGATACTCTTTTAAAACTTCCCCTGTTCTTGTATTAACGAACTTCACCATAACTTCATGAGTCTTTTCATGCACTTCAAACTTCAAATCAGCAGTCAGCATTTCCACAAATCGATTCATTGCATATGACATTGTCTTAAGCTCTTCCGCGGTTGGCAAAAAATGCAACGGTTTCATTGCTACTTTATCAGCCTTTTGCTCACTTGCTCCATCAACTGTTGCTACGCTTGCCGCTGCTGCAACTTGAGGAGCGTCACTTGCTTTTCGCTGCGTTTCCTGCTGTTGCGCATTCCCTTGCTGTACAGTCCCCTGCTGCATCCCTGCTGAGCTGGCCGTCGCCACCGTCGCTCCGGCATCCATGCGTGTGAGCGATCCGATCTCCATCTTCCATCCTCCTATCCTTTACGTTCCACATGAGCGATTACTCCAGCTACACCTTGATAAGCACTGGCATTTGCATGCTGCTGTTGTACATTTCGCTTAAGTGCGTCCACAGCCTGTACCAATAGCTCTTGTTCCTGCAAAACTTGCTTTAAAAGCACCTGTCCTTCTTCGGTCTCCCGAAAATCGTCAGTTCCTTGCATCAACAAGTTTTGCACTTCTTCTCGCTGTAGTTGTAAAGCCTCCAGTGTCGCCCAATCGGGAACAGAAACAAATTTCCGCATTTCCGTAGTCAAAAACGCGTATTCCTTCCACAACTCTCGACTGTTCTTCGTATTCATAGCTTACTGCGAGTTTCCGCCAAATAATTGGCTAAGCCAAGAAGACTGGCTATTGAGTTTTTGCAACATCGTTTCCAATGCATCAAACTGTTTATAGTATCGTTCTTGCATTGCGCTAATTCGCGAGGTGGTCGAATCAATTCTGGAGTCCAACGACTTCAGCTCTTTAGCCAAAGAACTCTTAGTATCTGATGAGCCTGCAATAACCCCCGCTTTGTCATTTAGCTGGGTCATTGTACCTTTTAACGAATCATACAAACGTTGTGCAATACCATCTTGCGAGGAAGTTACTCCGTCTGTACCAAATAGATTCTTGACTACCGTCGGATCTTCCTGCAGAGCTTTGCGCAATTTCGTCTCATCCAAATACAATTTGCCGCCTTCCGTGTACGACCCGGTTGTAATGCCAATGGACGATAACGATGTATAGTTGCCGCTGATACCTGCTACAGGATTTGAAATACTGTTACGCATGTTTGTCGCAGCCTGCCGCAAGATAGAGTCATTGCTCAAAAGGCCTGTTTTAGCGATTTTCTCCCAAGCCGTAATCTCGCTATCGCTCATAGACGACTTCTGCGCATCTGTCAGCGGCGCGTAGTTCCGGCTGTGCGTTTCGTTTGCCTTATCATTGATAGCTTTTAGTGTCGCATTATAACTTTCAATAAAAGATTTTATATTTTCTACAGTCTTATCTGCATCTGTAGAAACCGAAATCGTCGCCGATATCCCTGCCGTCTTGTTTTTTAGTGTATACGACACACCTGCCAACGTAAAGGAATTGCTGCTTTGCGTAATACTCTGCCCATCGATCTTCACGCTTGCATCTGTACCAGTGCTGCTTATTGATAATTTCAAGTTGTCCGTAATAAAGGCCAAGTCAGCGCTACCTGTAAAATCAACCTTAGCAGTACTTCCTGTCGTACTGCTATAGATATACATCCGGTCCGCTGTCGCATCATAGGTTGCCTGTACGCCATCGCCAGCGCGATTCAAAGCAGATGCAAATTCGTTCAAGCTTTGATTCGTGTTAATAGAAACAGACTTGCCATTAACTTGAAACGATAATGTCGTATCCGCAGCCAAGGAAAACTGCGAAGCAATGGTTGTTTTGCTATTTCCGGCAGCCGTAATCGTCCCGCTGCTAATAGAAGCAGCTCCGGTTGCCAAAGCATCCACTTCCACCGTATGAGTGACCGCTGCTGCTCCGCCGCTTGTCAAAGCGACAACCGCACTTTCATTACTAGATGTTACCTTCTGCGGAGTTAACGTCTTATCCAGCTTATAATCAAAGACTTTATTGCGAAAATCATTGACCGTATTGTAAATACTGGAATAATCCTCTTTTTTCCACTGCAAGGTAGTTTTCTGCTGATTAAGCTTATTCAGGGGCGTATTCGCCGCTTTCATTAAGTCTTTTACCAAATTATCCACGTCCAACCCCGAGCCGGACAAACCATATAAACGCATCCTGCGCACCTCCTTAAAATCCTTTTATCCTCTTAGAAGGAATATCGAATAAAAATCACATATTCTTAAGAACTCTAAAGAAGATTTCGCATATGCTAAAGTCTACTCAGGTCGATTATTACATTTTATCGTAGCAGATGATTCCAATTCAAAGCAGTTCCTTTTAAAACAGCCTGACTAAAGCGAGCCCCTCTCACAAGCTCTAAATACTTCGGTTCCATACCCAAACCTGGGCGAATTGCTCGCACATTTTCTTCGGTAACAAGATCACCGGCTTGAACATCTTCCACAACATACAACGAACGTCGAAACTGCAGTGACTTTTCTTCTGCCTTGGTTCGTTGATAAGATACAGTACCTAACGCTTGAAACGCGCGCTGACATTCAGCAACCAATTGCTTCATCTCTTTAGGCTCTAAGGAAAACGCAGCATCCACACCGCCTTCGGCCCGAGACAAAGTAAAATGCTTTTCAATAACCGTGGCCCCTAAGGCAATAGATGCCACCGCCGCCCCCAACCCCAGCGTATGGTCCGACAGCCCTACATCGCATTGAAACAACTCTTTCATATGAGGAATGGTCCGCAAATTAGAGTCTTCTGGCGATGCTGGATAACTGCTAGTGCATTTTAATAGAGTCAACTGCGAACAGCCTGCTTTACGAACCGCATCAACAGCCTCAGCTAATTCCGCTGCACTCGCCATTCCAGTGGACATAATAATAGGTTTGCCAGTTCGCGCCACTTTCTCCATAAGTGGTAAGTCGATATTCTCAAACGATGCAATCTTGTAAATAGGCATCTCCATGCTTTCTAAAAATTCAACAGATGTTCTGTCAAAAGGGGTACTAAAGCCTATAATCCCCTTTTCCCTGCACCGTTCAAAAATCGGTTCATGCCATTCCCAAGGCGTATAGGCTTCTTGGTACAGATCATATAAAGAACGCCCATACCATAAGCTTTGCGGATCATTAATGCGAAATTCCCGTTCGTTCAAATCCAGCGTCATCGTATCCGCCGTATACGTCTGAATCTTTAATGCATCTACGCCGGTTTCCGCCGCAGCATCCACAATCGCCAAGGCCCGTTCTAAGGATTGATTGTGGTTTCCAGACATTTCCGCTATGATAAATGGTTTTCTATTCACTGTGCTCTCCTTTGTATACATAGCCCCTATTACTTTCTCAGCAGAAATTGTCCTCGTCCTAAAACCGTACAATATTCGCAGAGTTTTGGCAAATCCCCTTCTTCAATCTTTTTTCTAAATGCAAGCATAGGCTGGTTATTCCAAATTGTTTCTAACTTCTCATTTAGAATGTTTCCCATAACATACATATTAGTAAGATCATAGCAACAAGGAACCACCGCCCCATCCCAGCGAATTGTAATTGTATTATTTACATTATCACAATAATTTTCGGGACAATCTTTTCCATTTGCAGTTACCTGAAATTCTTTCTCGTTAAGCCCTGGCCACTTCATTGCAGAAACAACATGAATTTCTCCTTGAAATGCTTCCTTGATAAATTCAGGCACAGTCGGCTCTAAATCAAATTGGGTAGATGAAACAACAATATCAGGCAGGGAACACCCCAACTCTTTTTTCATCGCGATCAGTGCATTAATGTTGGTTATTACTGTATCAAAATTTGCACCTCTGCGAATGCTATTATTATCATTAGCATCGACTCCATCAATTGAAAACTCAATCAAATCCAATCCACTTTCAATAAGTTCGCGGCTTCTTTCTGCTGTAAGAAGCATGCCATTTGATACTATTTTTACAAAAGATACTCCTATCTTTTTTATTTGTTTGATCATCTCGGATAAATTGGGATTTAATAACGGCTCTCCACCATGATATAACACCGCCACTCGAATCTTTTTCCCTTGAATATCATTGATGATTTTTTTAAATATCTCCGAAGACATGATCCCACGATTCATATTGGTCGTTCCAGTCGGACAATGAATGCATCGTAAATTACACGCACCAGCAGGCTCAATGCGAAGTACTTCGGGAAAATTTCTAATATACCTTTTCATAAGTTGACACTCCTTTTATATAGAAATTCATTTCACATTCAAGTTTCATTCACCATTTAAATATATTTCTCTCTGATTTCTGCAATTAAACTATCTTTTATATTCGTCCAATAATCTATCAAATACCCAAAACAAACCACATCTAAATATCCATCATATTCCTTAAAAATGTGTCCCTTCAAACATCCCTCTTGTAAAAAGCCGAGTCGCTGATGATAGCGAAAGCTCTTTTCATTTTTTTCAAGTACTTCCCCCACTACCTTGTGCATCTCCATACGTTCAAAGGCTTCTTGCAACGCTAAAAAGCCCATTACTAACGCGCTTCCTCTAGGCGCGTCATCTACCCCAAGATAAAATCCCCAATTCAATCGTCTATGTTTTTGCGAGATAGCTGTAAAATTGACAACTCCTAACGGAATATCGTCACAACAAAAAACAAAATGTTTTCCACAATATCCTTTTTGTTGTGTTTTATAGAACCAGTGTTTATGCTCTTCTAAAGAAATTTCATGCTCCGTATACATAGCTGCACGTATTGAGGGCTTATTCCGCCAAGTAAGCACCACTAAAAGATCAGCCTCTTCCATTGGCCGCAGTTTCCATCGACTAGCCAGCATGGTTCAATTCCTCCATGGTTCGTACTATTTCACCCACTCCGTGCTTGTCTTTTTCTGGATACAACGCTTGCATATTTTCTTTCATCTGTAGCCGTAGCGCCCTATCTTCAATCAATTGGGTTAATAAGGCTTCTATTCGTTCCAGATTGTCCTGCTGGGCCGTTCCTGCGAGCAAGGTCAATCCATCTTCAGCTGCTTTTTCAGCAATCGCCTTCTGGTTTTCCGCTACGACCACAGTAATACTTGGCACCCCGAGATAGCAGCGTTCCCACAATGAGACCCCACCAGCGCCTATAGCAATATCTGCTTCACAAAGAAGTTGCGCCATTTTAGAGGTTTGGATATGCAACGTAACATTCTCATTTTCATGACAATACTGCTCAATTTTGTCCCTATTCACACAATAATGCCCGATTACAACGATTAAGTGCATTTCTCTGTTTTGGGCAAACTCAGCCTGACTCCACCACTGTAAAAACTTCCATGTCATTCCAGCTGGGTCTGTTCCTCCGAAGGAAAGTAAAATACGCTGCACTTTTTCGATTCCACGAGAACCTAACTTCCCTTTTACTTGAATAAATTCGCGTCGAAACAAAGCATAACCTGGCCCAAGAAAAGAGGCACAATTCCGTGGAATCAATGCCTCATAGCGTGTTTTATCTTGCAAATAATCATTTTGGTCCAATAAGATATCACAATTATGCTGACGATCAGCCAAATCGTCAATAACCATAATATGCCGGAATTGCTTTCGCATAGCCGATTCCCATGTTAAATCCAGTTGGTAATGGTCTACTACCAGCCAGTCACCACAGATAGTAAGTACTTCGTCAATAGCCTTTAACGCATAACATGTATATCCCTTGTCACGAATCATCCTTATCAAATGTCCCGGTTGTTCCACACAAGCAAATTGAACCTGTATGCCATGACACTGAAGTTCTTCTGCAAATGCCAGGCAACGCATTACATGGCCTGTCCCTATTTCAACAGAAGCATCGGCTCTGAATACCACTTTCATTGTACCCTTACCCCCATTGCACAATGCTGTTGCGAACAGGTATGCCACACTTCGCCAAATAATTTTTTGCCTCCATGGGCGTTTGCTGTGTAAAGTGGAACATACTGGCAGCAGCTACCGCCGTTGCACATCCTTCCACTAAAGCCAGGCGAAAATCTTCATATTCCCCTGCTCCCCCTGAAGCAATAACTGGAATCTTATGGACTGTAGTCGTTACTTCACGAATCAACTCTAAATCATACCCCTGCAGAGTACCGTCACGCTCAATAGAAGTAATCAAAATCTCTCCAGCACCCATTTCCTCCATCTGCGCAGCCCACTCTCCTGGAGTGTATGTAGTCTGCTGCTTACCAGAACGACGATAACAACGATAACGGCCATCATCTTCTTTACGCGCATCAATGCTCACGACAATGCATTGCCGTCCAAAGCGCTCCGCCGCTTCACGAATGAGCTGCGGATTTTCGTAGGCAGCACTGTTAATGCTGACTTTATCGGCGCCGGCTTTTAATAGCCGGCGTATTTGTTCAATGTTAGTAATACCACCGCCCACGGTAAAAGGAACAAATGTTTCTTGCGCCAATTCTTCCACCAGCTCATAGTCTGGCTCTCTCTGATCTTCTGTAGCCGTGATATCCATAAGCATCAATTCATCAACTTGTCGCGTATTGTAGACCTTTACAGCCGGCATAGCCGTTCCAACGCGTCTCCAACTATTAAAGCTTTCGCCTTTGACTAAACCAACATCTTTCAGCAACATCGTGGGAATTACTCTTACTTTTAACATGAGCTGTCCTCGTCTCCATAGTAATGCAGAAAGTTTTTTATAATTTGAAACCCATAAGGCCCGCTCTTTTCCGGATGAAATTGTGTACCAAAGACATTCCTTTCTTCCACTGCCGCTACAAAACCACTGGCATAATCTCCTGTTGCCACGACCACGCTGGCGTCTTGCGGTTGAAAATGATAACTATGCACAAAATAAAAATCAGCTCCATCAGGAATGTTCTTTAACAATACACACTCCCTTTTCTTGTGAATGTTGTTCCAGCCCACATGTGGCAAACGTTCTTTCTCTCCAACCTGCATTAAAACGACTTTACCTTGAATAAAGCCCAACCCTTGATGAGTACCGCCTTCTTCGCCTACACTCGCTAAAAGCTGCATTCCTAGACAAATACCTAACACTGGGATTTTTTGATCCAATACCATTTCACGCAATGGATCCACCCAGCCACCTTGACGCAACAGCTTCATGCCATCGCCAAAAGCTCCGACTCCAGGAAGAATAATGCGTTCTGCCTCCTGAAGTTGAGCTGATGACTCAGCTAAAAACACATCGCCCCCGCATTCTTCAATGGCGCGATGAATGGACCCTAAATTGCCAAGACCATAATCAATAATCGCCGTTGCCATAAGTCGGCCTCCTCATGCCTCTGGGTACTGTTTCTTTTGCAAATTTCCCTGGCGATCTTTTACTAAAGCGCCTTTTGCATCTGTTACAAAAATCTTTTTATTAGTAAAACGATCACATACTTTTATAAATTCATCCACACTCATGTTAAGGGGAGCTAAAATCTCTTCAATAGGCTTCCCTAAATAGGTCCAAGGGAATTTGCCGTCATGCATTCTCACCATTTCTACCGCATCCTGCCTAGTAATTCGTCCACGTCGCACATGCAAACAAGCTAAGTCAGTAGCGCGCCCAAAGCCAAATTTAAGATATTTGAAATAGTCGTGAATCCCGGTTTGGTAATTATCTAAATTTTCATAACTCACAAGAGACCCTTCTACCGTATTGGTCAAAGTGGTAAACCCATGAGCCTGGGCAATCAGGGCATTCGCATATCCATCCCAAGGCAAATAATATCCCAGAAAGATACCTGTAACGCCCACGCGTTGAAGCTCTTCATCACTAGGATATGAATAAGGAATTAAATGCCGCGCTTCAATCCCTTCCATGCCAATCAAATCCGTTACCCGAAGACCTAATAAACCACCAAATTCTTCCAGCCACCGCCGCGTCAGTACATTATTTTCCGCAGCAGTCGCTGGACCGCCATACTCATTTTGCGAATTTTCTCCCCACACAATCAATGGAACATTGTATTGCACCGCCGCCCGAACTGGAATCGTAAAAATACCACAATGTTCTGGCCAAGATATATCTCCTACTTGTTTCAAACCAATGCGGTTAAGTTTCCTTCGCACAAGTGGATTAGGACTAAACTCTACATAATCCACACCTAATTGTTTAATGTTCTCAATATTTTTGCGGCCCACTTCCGATAAATGGCAGGTAGTGGCAGTCACGCACAGCGGATTCATGCCTAACTGAAGCATACGTACCACTTGATACGTACTGTCCTTACCACCGCTCACCGGTACAATGCAATCCCAAGAGCTTCCATCTTTAGAACGGTATTTTTCTACAACTTTCTCTAACTCTATCTTCCTTGCATCCCAGTCCACTTCTACGCGTTTTTCATAGCTGCGGCAGGCATTGCATATTCCTTCATCATCTAATACCAAATCCGGTTTTGTATCCGGCATAACACAACGCTTACAATATTGCATAAAACACGTCCCCCCATACCATCATTTTTTCAACAAAAACCAGGTAATATCATCTTGAGGAAACATGGGATCCTTATGCCAGCAGAAGCCGTAATCTACAACCTGCAAATCTGGATATTGAGCTATAAGCTCTCCTGCAAAATCACGTTTAAACAATTTCCCATCGTGACCGCGATAAGATATTTCTACCGGCGAGGGATTATAATATTCCGCTACAAGAATATATTTTTTACTGCATTGGTATAATGTTTTATACACTTCCGGCAGCATTTCCGGTGCCAAGTGAATTAATACGCCTTTGGTAAATGTCAAATCCCACTGCCGATCTTGTACGGCAAAATCAAATATAGATTGATGATATACTTCCACTTGCTCTTGCTTTTTAAGTTCTTCCACGGCTGTTTGATTAATTTCTACCGCAGTCAATTGGCACCCCGGAATCAATTGGCGTAACGCCTTTAAGTTCATGCCAATATTAGCCCCAAGCTCCAGCACACTACTGGTTTCTGTTGTCCGACTTAAAATCCGGCTGAAAAAAGCTAAGTTCGCCGCTGCCAATTGCGCGCTTTTATTCCGTTCCACATAGGCATCCCCAAACTCGCCAGCCCAAAAAGACTCTTGTTCGGTTTTATATGCACTCATTACCATTACACTCTCTTTCTTCCGCTATTCTTCCAACTTCTTCTGCTCAATTTCCGCGTTGAGCCGCTTCCAGTCCGGATGCCGTTCCAGCACGCGCAGCACGTCACGCCAAGAAAAACACGGTTGGACTGGATACAATTCTTCCAGCAAAAGTCTCACTAATTCATAATCTTCTTGTGTGTCCACAGTCCAACGATACTCCGAATAGTCCCCAGCCGCTTTTAATTCTTTTTTTATAAAATTGGGCTGCTGATACAAATACGGTGTTACATGTTCCCGCTCATAGGCTTTATTTGCATTCTTCCAGGCTATTTCTAAAGTCTTAAAAGAAAAGCACTCTACATCCAGCCCTCGTGGATAGGTACGGCTCAACGTATTAGATACATAATCTACGCTCGGGCTTTTAAAGTATACTTGAATCACTTCATCAATAATAGCAGGCTCAATCAGAGGGCAATCCGAAGTCACCCTAACTACCACATCCGCCTCCGCCATTACAGCCGCTTGATAATACCGATCCAACACGTCCTGCTCGTCGCCTCGAAAACAACGAATCTCTTCTTTAGCGGCAAACGCGGCGAGTACGTCATCTGTTTGATTGGTTGTTGTTGCCAAAACAATCTCATCCGCCAATTGAACTCGGCGCAATCGTTCCAGTTGATAGGCCAGCAAGGGTTTCCCCAATACTTCTTTAAGCACCTTACCCGGCAATCGCGTTGAGGTCATACGCGCCTGTACAATAATGACCGTTTTCATCGAGCCACCGCCTCTTTAACTGCACTAATTACTTGTTGCTGCTGCTCTTGGCTTAGCTCCGCATACATAGGCAGACTGATCGCCTTGCAATAATACTCTTCTGACACCGGGAAGTCTCCGGGTTTAAAACCAAAATGCTGCTGATAATACGGCTGCGTATGGACCGGGATATAATGAACGTTTACGCCAATTCCTTTAGAGCGCAGAAAATCAAACACTTCTTTGCGATTCTTATCGGCCTTGCTTTCATCAATTTGAATCACATACAAATGCCAAGCTGACTGCACATTTTCCTGCTGTTTTGGCAATAGTACCGGAAGCCCTTGAAGTTCTCGATCGTAGATGGCCGCAATTTCGCGGCGGCGCGCTAAAAAATTATCGATTCGTTTCATTTGGCTAGTCCCCAAGGCACATTGCAAATCGGTAATACGGTAGTTGTACCCTAAATCAATTTGCTGGTAATACCAATCGCCATGAGAAGCTTCCGTCATTTTAGCAGAATCCCTTGTTATGCCGTGACTGCGGTACATGCGCAGCCGTTCCGCCAACTCCGGGGCCTGTGTCGTTACCATCCCGCCTTCGGCGGTAGTGACAATTTTCACCGGATGAAAGCTAAAGACCGTCATATCGCTGTACTGACAATCGCCAATTCGGCTATCCTCGTAGGAAGAGCCAATAGCGTGCGACGCGTCCTCAATAACCGCAAAACCGTACTCTTTCGCCAATGCCGCAATTTTACGCATCTCGCAAGGCTGCCCGGAAAAATGCACAGGAACCAACACTTTCGGCAGCCGTCCTTGTTTCTTTGCTGCCTCCAGCTTCTGCCGCAAGGCTGTTACACTCATATTATAGGTTTGCGGATCAATATCAACAAAGTCAACATCAGCCCCACAATACAAAGCACAATTCGCCGAGGCCACAAAAGTATTGGGCGTCGTCCAAAGCACCTCACCTTTTTGCAGCCCCAAGGCCATACAAGCAATATGCAAGGCCGAAGTGGCACTGTTGACCGCCACCGCATGACATACGCCGCAATAAGCGGACACTGCCGCTTCAAAGGCATCCACCGCGGGTCCGGTCGTCAGCCAATCCGACTGCAACACTTCCACCACAGCTGCAATATCTTCTTGCGAAATACTCTGTCTGCCATAGGGAATCGACTTCATTCAAATCAACTCCTTAATTTCCTCTACTGTCAAGAAATGAGGATTTGTTCCTGAGTTGTATTCAAAGCCTTGCAAAACTGGCTTGCCTTTTTCTTCAAGCTTGTTAATCGAATAATCAACAGGTGTTTGAAAGGTGATCGTAGGACGAATCACATAGTGATCAGCAAACTCCATTACCAAATGCGAGTCATCCGCCGGGCACATCGTTTCATGCAGCTTCTCTCCCGGCCGAATTCCAATAATACGCTGCGTCATTCCGGGAGCTAGCGCTTCCGCTAAGTCCGTAATGCGGCTAGAGGGAATTTTAGGCACAAACACTTCCCCGCCTTGCATGCGTTGAAACGCCTTTAATACAAACTCTACACCTTGGGGCAGGGTAATCCAAAAACGAGTCATCTGGGCATCTGTAATGGGCAGCGATTCTGCTCCGTCTTGCACTAGCTTTTGGAAAAAAGGCACTACCGACCCCCTCGAACCCACTACATTCCCGTAACGCACTACACTGAAACGGGTGCAATGATCCCCTACGATATTATTGGCTGCTACAAACAGCTTATCTGAAACCAACTTAGTAGCCCCGTACAAGTTAACCGGATTAGCCGCCTTATCAGTAGATAAAGCAACCACTTTCTTTACCTCATTTTCAATGGCAGCATCTATGACATTTTTTGCGCCGTCCACATTCGTCTTGACGCATTCCATCGGATTGTATTCCGCAGCTGGCACCTGTTTTAAAGCTGCCGCGTGCACCACATAATCCACGCCGCGCATGGCTTGCTTTAAGCGCGAACCATCACGCACATCACCAATAAAATAACGCATGCATTCCTGATTAAATACCTGCTGCATCTCAAACTGCTTCAGTTCATCCCGCGAATAAACAATCACCTTTTGCGGGTTATATTGTTCTAAAATAGTCTTGATAAACTGCTTACCAAAGGACCCCGTGCCGCCAGTAATCAAAATCGCTTTATTATTAAACATCTTCTCTCCTCGCTCTATATCAACTTCATTCTCAGCCACTAGGCCCTTGTTCCGTCCTGAACCACCACTTTAAATTCCTCACCGTTAATATACCAACCTATTACCTGTAAAAAGCGTTTTACATACTCTTCTTTTTCGCAAAGTTCCAAGAAAAATACATTAACCGACGGTATCACACTTTTCAGTTCTTCATTTCCCTTTAAATATCCAGCCCTGCGCATACCAAAACTTTCTTCAAAAACAGGATCTACAATTGCGGCCATTTCATTACTCTGAAGCACACGGATTCTTCGTAAAATATGTTTACTTTCTTTTTCTGAGGGTTCATGCTTCTTCTTTAAAAGCCTTTGCGCCAAACGCTTGCTTTTCTCAACCTCTTGTAAATATGATTCCATTTTCTCTTTAAAAAGAACCGCTGCTTTTCTCAACAATTCCTTTTTCATGTCACTACTTTTTTTGCAACACAATTCTAATATTCGTGTTTTGATGATAGTTCTACAGTCATTTGGCATTTCTGCCCATTCACCTAATAATTCCGTCAAGTTTCGATTTGGCGCTCCTTTTATTGCCACTCCTCCTTCGGTTGCATTAATAAAACGCAGTTGAGGGTTTCCTTTAATAGTAGCCTCAAATATTTCCCTCATTCCTTCAAATGGAGCACTTACATATACATCATTTCCATGAATGTCTTTACGAAGCAAATGCTTATGTATATACTTTTCTTCCACATCACTATCCCACGCCCCCTTTGCATGAAGACGCTCCTCTGTATAGGCCAAGTCCTGCCCCACAAAAACGATAGGATCACAACGCCAAAATGCCAATAGTCCCGCAGCTACATTAGCAACTGAAAAGCCGGAAGAAATGTTTTTCTTATCAACGCCCGCAAGCTTGTATAGATAATCTACGATCACTGAATTTCCTGATAAATTCAACTGTACCTTAGGTGCTTCATACGTCGGAAGAATTTTATAGTATAGATGCTCTGAAAAAAGCAATGGAATTTCCGTTTTATCTATCAAGTTGAACAAGTCTTCATTTTCAAAATCCGGATCAACAGCCATCCGAAAATGCGGTTTAATTCCTTTGGCCTCTAGAATTGACATAGCACTACCCACAGCTATAATTAGTGCTTTCTTACTTGCTTCCTCTAATAAATGAATATTCTTATCTAACGAAGGGCCTGCAGCAACAATAATTGCTGGTTTTCCATGAAAGCAGTCGGAAAAATCCTCCATAGTAGCATCACCATATTGTAAATTATGCCACGTATTTAATAACCAAAGATTTCGAAACACGTTCAATGTAGCCCTATTAACACGCGAAAAACGCAATGCTTCTAAAATTGCTCCCCGAAGCGCCGCAGCATACTTCGAGAAATGCCATTGATAATTCACCGCGCCAACAGTAGCAATCGCTTTTTCTTCCACTGCTCCTGTCGCCAAAGCTTTATTTATATAGTAGTTAAGGTTCTCTTCCTTTTCTCCTACAATTAGGGATACTTTGGGGAAAACACTAAATGCCTCTACTAATGACCACCGCTGCAAGAAAGCTCGAAATAAGCTTACATGCGGCTCCACGAAAATCAAATGTTTAATGTTTGGATACTTTTTTACTAAAAGGTGCAAGTAATCCATCGATACGCAACCATATACTATAATCGTTCTGTATTCCGTCTGTAACTCCTGGTTCATAGTTTGATATTCTCGTTCTCGATCATACAAACTATGCAACATGAATGAGAAAGATTTTCCTTGACAAACCTGAACGTTCCAACCTAATTCTGTTTCTTTCGTAAATACTTGAAGCTCTTCTGATGGGTTATCTAACTTTAGTGCAATTCCTGGTAAATTTTCCTTTAACCAAGCCTGATTGATTTCCCATGTGCTTTTCGCTTTCATACATTTTCCCGCCTTTTCTCCGCGAGCAATGGCTTCAATTTGAATTCTAATACATCTGCCAATAATAAATAGTCTTTCGTTTGGTATGCTTTAAGTAGTTCTTGCAAAACCCTTTGCACAGAAACTTCGTTCTCCAAAACAAGGGAATGCTTGGATAATAAGTCCAACATGGCAATTACTTTTGTTTCCAGTATGCTTGCTTCAAATTTAAAAATTGCATTTTGCAATTCATCAATTGCCTCTAAAAAACCAGTTGCCATTTCTTACTCCTCCAACCATTCGTTAGCTTTCATTATTTTTTATCCAACAAAAGGCCAGAGACAATGTCTCTGGCCTTTTAAGTCTCTTGGCAAACCCTCTTCTGAATTACTGCAGAAGTTTGAGAACGTTCTGCGGCTGTTGGTTGGCCTGAGCCAACATCGAAGTAGCAGCCTGTTGCAGAATGCTGGTCTTCTGGTAGTTCATCATTTCTTTCGCCATGTCGACGTCGCGAATACGAGATTCAGCCGAGCTGATGTTCTCCGAAGCGCTGGTCAAGTTGTTAATGGTGTGCTCCAAACGGTTCTGGATGGCACCCAAGGAGCTGCGTTGCGAGGAAACCTTGGTAATTGCATTGTTGACCGTCTCAATAGCGGTCTGTGCACCAAACTTGGTGGAGATATCGATATCATCCACACCAATTGCAGCTGCACGCATATCTTTCATGGAAATGAAAGCTGTCTGGCCTGCATTGGCACCAATCTGAGTCATAATGGAGTTAGCAACATCGCTGGTTGCAGCTTCATACTTTTTGAATACAAAAGTAATTGACTCGCCAACCTTAACGCTATCATCAAGAGTGGATCCAGTAGCAAGAGCAAGCGTTGCTGCACCCCCAACTGCCGCAGAAGTAAAGTCAATCGATCCATCTGCAATGTTAATCCCTAGGCTTGCTGCTGCACTAGCAACAGTATACTTTGTCCCATCAGGTCCAATAAGAGCGAAGTCAGTCGCATTATAAGCACTAGTCGATGCATCATCAGCTACCCGAATCAACATATATGCGCCATCCAAAGCGCCTGCGGACGTTGCATCTTTCAATGCACTTGCCAAGGCCGTCTGACCGGTAGCAGCAAAGGTTACCGCCGAGTTATTATTCAGCCGGTAATTGCCAGCTTCCGCATCAGTTACGCCCTTCGCCGAACCATCCAACAATTTCTTAGTGTTGAATTCGGTGGTGTTGCCGATACGATCTAATTCGCTAATCAATTGGTTAACTTCGGCCTGCAGTTCTTTGCGGTCATCATCAGTGTTGGTATCATTAGAAGCCTGCACTGCGAGTTCGCGCATACGTTGCAGAATGCTGTGGGACTCGGTCAAAGCACCTTCAGCCGTCTGAATCAAGGAAATGCTGTCCTGTGCATTGGAAGTAGCGCGATCCAAGCCGCGGATCTGGCCGCGCATTTTTTCGGAAATCGCCAAACCGGCAGCATCGTCGCCAGCGCGGTTGATGCGCAGGCCGGAAGACAGTTTTTCCAAAGACTTGGAAGCAGAAGCATTGTTGGAAGACAGTTTGTTGTAGGTGTTCATCGCCATGAGATTGTGATTGATAATCATTTTGTTTTTCCTCCTTGAATTTTCAATTAGGGCATCCTTGCCCTTTATTGTGGGCAGAAGCTTTCACCGTCGGCCGCCGGCTGAGCTCCGTGTTCCCGGTTTCAATAGGTATATCGCAAGGATGCAAAATGGACTTAAGAGTTTTTTTGCGAAAAAAGCAAAAAAATTTAAACAGGGATTGAACAGGAGAACCGGAGTCACGAGAGGGCTCGAAGGAGGGTTACGGTTTTTTAACAAGAGTAGAGTGAGTAGAGGGAGAGTACGACAGATTTTAACAATTGACAAAAGTGGAGTCTTTTAGATCCTGGGAGATTGCCGCGCTACGCTCGCAATGACACTAACCGCTGCAACCATTCCTCTGCATCTGCTTAAAACAATTTCCCTCCTGCACACCCTCAGATTCTCCCGTGACTCTTGTTCAATCCCTCGCTCTTATTCTTTCGTTTGCTGCTGGGGCAGGCCCAACGGGAAGAGGCGATGCTTAGTGCTATAGGGGCTGCGATTCAAAATAATTTGCATGCCCTTCTGCTCTTTCCAATTAACCACGATCGGAGCCACAAGGTTGACGGTCATTTGCTCTATTTTTTCCGGCACTGCTACCACGCCATAAACAGCTGCGGTTTCTTCGGAGTCGCTTAAGCCTAGCAGCGCTGCGTCCTCGTCATTCAAATCCAGCGAGTAGTGTTTGAAGAACAAAAACGGATCTGCCAAAAGCAAGGTCAAATCCGGGTCTTGCACTGATTGCATATACGCGAAAGGACTATTATCTTCGTCCACCGTATAAGGGAGAAATGCAAATTGCTTTTGATCCTCAAAACCAGGAAGCCCTTCCGGGAACTGAACCACCAATTCTTCTGACACCTCGAATTCGCCAAAACGAGTCGACTTGATTTGCATGTACTTCACCCCTTTCCAAAATTACCATTTTCTTACTTCGACAAACAAAAAGAAAAACCTCTTGTAGTTAGAGATTTTTCTAATTTTTCACACAATGTGTTGTGCTTGCCATTTTCTATTTTCCCTTGGGCAGTTGACTCAAATCGATCTCCCCTGCAGGCAAGGGAGCTTGTTTATTTTCCGCGACAATGGCGTCGTAGATTTCACCGCGATAAATGCGAATGTCCTTAGGCGCATCTATCGCCAAACGCACGCTGTCACCTTTGACATCGGCCACGGTCACCACAATATCGTTGTCAATAATGATGCGACTGCCCACTTTACGAGTCAAAACAAGCATGTCATTGGCCTCCTTCTTGGGCCAGATAAAGACGCTGCCGCAAAGAATAAGAGGTATCAGTCAGCACGACTTGGCGACCCAAGCGCGTAAAACGGTTAATAACAATAGGCGCACTCAGATTGGCTGTCATATCCTGCATTTTTCCCTGGGGCACGTTCACGATGCACAGGGCAATGGGCGGCTGTTCGGCGGACAGCCCCAGTTGAGACACCAGCTTATCGTCGATCTCAAAATGATATTCTGCGAAAAAAGCAAAGGGGTCCACCAGTAAAAAAGTGAGGTTTGGATCCTGCGTGGATTGCAGGAAGAAAAACGGACTGTCCTCTCCTTGCGGCAACAGGGAAAAATGGTATTCCTCCGGAAAGCCCGGCAGGCCTTGGGAAAAATGAATCACATCATTTTCAGCTACATCCAGTTCTCCGAAACGGGTTGATTGAATTTTCATAAAAATCCCCCTTATACTATTTCATCGCACATACTCTCACCGAAAATAGACTTCACGCCTGTGCGCAATAGCCAACACCAATACAACTACTCGTTGTTCCTGAATTTCGCAAACCACTCGATAGTCTCCTACACGATATCTCCAGAGTCCACCTAAGTTTTCTTTAAGTGGTTCGCCAAAATGTTTTGGGTTTTTACACCCATCAATTCGATCCCATAAATAATGAAGAATACGTTCCCTTATTGGCTTATCTATTTTTGCTAATTGTTTTTGCGCCGATTCTGCAACTTCAACCGTCCATGCCATAGTCACGCATCACTTCCCGTAATGACTTCGTTCGGCTCGGATCATATTGACGAATTGCTTCTTCCGCTAAAAGCAGATCCTCACAGTCTTCCATATAACGTATAATCGCTTCACGAACAATCAAACTCTTGCTCCGTCCCTGGAGTTTCGCCAGTGCTGCCAACCGTCCTTGTATTTCTTCATCCAATCGTACTGCCAACACAAAACCACCTCCTTGTATAACAAAGTATAACAAAGCAACTGAATTTTTACAAGAGAGATTGCCGCGCTGCGCTCGCAATGACGCCAAAGAAGGCTCGTTGACACAAGTACGCTACTGCCACAAAGTCGGCTTACTGTCGTTGCGAGGACCGTAGGGACGAAGCAATCTCCTCGGTCTTAACCGACAACTTCAGTATAGAGGTCTTGCCAAGATGGATTTTTCTCATTGATCAGTGCTTCTTTTTTAAGCCGACTGCCTGCTTTAAGTTGTTTTTCTCGAATAATTTCTTCACGAATACTTTCATAGCACTCATAATAAACTAGGATTACCACATTATACTGATCGGTAAAGCCATCCATTAAATGCGTTCGATGCTGATAAATCCACCGCTGCAAATTGCTGGTAACACCTATATACAAAACTGAACGTGTGCAATTGGTTAGGATATAAACATATCCTTTTCGTTCCATATACAACACTTCCTGGGTATTTATAATCGCAGGGAGATTGCCGCGCTGCGCTCGCAATGACGCCAAAGAAGGCTCGTTGAAACAAGTACGCTACTGCCACAAAGTCAACTTACTGTCGTTGCGAGGACCGCAGGAACGAAGCAATCTCCTCAAAACAAACCCCCGGCATTAGCGCCGAGGGCCAGTTTAATATTTATTTTAGCGCTCTACAAACAATAAAACTACCCTCTACCTTCAAATTTGCGCGCCTTGGTTTTCTGGCCTTCCGGTGCATAGTTAATTTCCGTAGTCACTTGACTAAGCAGATTAATTTGGTACTGCACGAATTGAGAGGCTTGTTCCAAAAAACGACCATTCATCGCATTGAGTTCCTGCAGCGCTTTAAGAATTGGTGAAACTTGACGCGCCCACTCTTTGATGCGGTCTTGAATAAAATAAGCCGGCGCTAACAAAACAAGTTG
The DNA here is from genome assembly GCF_000374545.1 of Anaeromusa acidaminophila DSM 3853. Taxonomy (NCBI): domain Bacteria; kingdom Bacillati; phylum Bacillota; class Negativicutes; order Selenomonadales; family Sporomusaceae; genus Anaeromusa; species Anaeromusa burkinensis. The sequence continues at coordinate 79,204 of NZ_KB894585.1, read as the reverse complement.
GAACAAAGGCAAGAATATATCCCCTCTTCCATGTTGCTTGGCTAACGCCCGGCTGGTTCTTTGCTTTTTTTGCTCTAACATCCCGGCCTGCAAAAGCAATTCCTCTTCGCGCTTCACAAGGACTTCCAGCTCTGCCGGCTCCGGTTTAGAAAGCAAGAGCTGTTTTTTTTCCTCGCCGCACTCCAGCAAGGCTTGGTATATCAGCAACAGTTCATCTAAAATTCGCTGTAATTCGTCCCAAAGCTCCATAGGCGTATCCTACCTCTCAGTCGGCTCCCGCCAGCAGATTCTTCGCCACCGCCGCCGAGTCTACGCGGTACTCGCCGTTTTCCACTTGCGCTGAGATACGTTGTACTACATCTGTGCGTACCTCGGGCGTTTGCTGAAGTTTAGCTAATAAGCCAGCAAATTCCTGAGCCTTCGGCGACAAAACAACCGAATCAGACGCTTTAGCCGCAGAAGTGGCTGTCGTCTTCAACATTCGGTTAACCTTTGTCTGTTCACCATATAACTTTAGGATGCCGTGAAATTGGCTTCCAGATACATTCATAATCAACACTCCTCTTTCCCCAATAGCAAGCCTGCCATGCCTTGCTCATTTATTCTATCGAAAAAAAAACCAGGGACATTAATCCCTGGTTTAAAAAAAACTTAATTTTTTCGGTCACTGGTGTACATGCGACGTTTTTCCCGGATCGACTCTTCTAAAGACTTTCCTTGCGTTGCCGTCTCGCCTTCCAAACTTCTCAAGCACGGCCCGCAAACACGGCCTTCTGTAATCGTCGTCCCACACATTTCACAAGCATATTCTACCGTAAAGTCTCCAAACAGACGACCTTGTTTTAACATGCGATTGATCGTTTTCTCTCGCACGCCTGTAGCTTGTTGAATCTGGTGCACTCCTGCCCGATTTACTTTTCGCAGGTATTCGGCAATCTTTTTTTCTTCTTCATCTACTCGATCCAAGCAATCTCGGCAAAGCTTCTGCGGATTTTCCATATACAACTTTCCACATTCTGAGCAATTTCCTAAGCCCATACAGATCCCCTCTCTATCTGCGTTATATGTTATAATAGATAAGCCCACTGTAGTTCTAGTGTATCATGAAATAATCCGCCTGGCAAAAACCTCATAGTTTTTTTTGAAAAATAGGACATTTGATTTATTTTCCCGAAAGTGGTATATTTTTTATCTGTGCCGGCAGGATTCTGCCATTAAACAGCCAAATTTCCATAGAGTGGGATTTCTTTTTTTAAGGATGTTTCCCTGTGATGCCTTTATATTTGGCTGACACCAAGCACGCTAGAAAGGTTGCTTATGGACAGTATGCTTACATTATTGCATGATCCCGGCATGTACCCCGGTGATCCAGAGACAAACCGGCAGACCTTGGATTTCTTCCTGCGTCTCATTGAAATGAAAAACAGCAAATTATACCAGCACTGTTGCCAAGTGGCTAATTACGCCATGAGCATTGCCGCCAAGCTAGGGTTGCCCCGTGAAGAATTGGAGCGCATCCGTGTAGCTGCTTTGTTGCATGACATTGGCCAACTCACTGTACCGAACGCTATTATCACAAAAATGCCCTATGTGACGCCACGGGAGGCTACCACCTACAAAAGCCACTGCAATGCTGGCAGTTATATGCTGGAAAATATACCTTGTTTCCAAGAAATTATTCCCTACATACGGTACCATCATGAACGCTGGGACGGCAAAGGCTACCCCAAACGCCTCAAAGGGGTCAACATCCCCTTAGGCGCGCGCATTCTGGCCGTAGCGAACCATTATGATCGTTTCATCAATCCTTGCACGCAGAACTGGGTTAAAACCAAGTCTGAGGCGGTGCAGGAGCTTTTAAGTTTGTCCGGCATGGCCTTTGACCCCGAAGTCGTGAAGGCCTTCGTTCACGCCCTGGGACGCGACGCAGAGCAAGCGGCGACGGTGTACCGAAGGATCTAATATTTTATTAATAGGAGTAGAGGGAGTAAAGGGAGGGCACGAAAGAACCCTTTTCGAATCCCTCCGCCGCTGTGGCGGCACCTCCCTTTAGCAAGGGAGGCAGGAGTTAGCGCTTTTTTTATCAATACGCTTAGTGAATCCCCTGACGGCCTTGCGCCTTAGGGGATTTTTATTTTGGAGAAAGATATGATTTCACACAGAGAAAGGCCAAAGAAATGCCTGAGAAAATCCAGAGAATAGAAACGGTTTAAGAGTGTAAACGTAACCCTCTGCGTACCCTCCGATCGCTCCGGTTCTCTTGTTCAATCCATTTCTCCATCGACCCTCCCTCTACTCCCTTTACTCTTGTTCAAAAATCGTTCCCTCCGATCGAGTAGGAGGCTACCCATTAGTTGGGTAGCCGACCTCTCACACCACCGTACATACCGTTCGGTATACGGCGGTTCAACCGCATAAGTGCATTAAGCGTAATTGCTCGTACTGAGCCGGAAAGTCATAATAACCGGCCTGTACGAGCTTTTTGTTTGTTATGGAACGGGAAAGCACTGCGCTACCGGCTATACGCCAGTACCCAAGCCTGGTGTTCCCCCATTGGCAAGCCAACCCGTCGGGAATCCCGAGTTTCTTCAGATTCTTCACTCTCGTTCTCGGCTTCTTCCATTGTTTCCAGATGTACATCCGAAACCTTCGGCGTAGCCATTCATTCCATGACAATAGTATCCGTTTGATGTCGGCCACATAATAATAACCGAGCCAGCCCCGGATGAAGCTCTTCACGCATTCCATGACCCTACGCACATCCCTGCCCTGACTTCGGCGGGTCAGCTCCTTCAGTTTCCGTTTTGCTTTTGCGTGGGAATCCCGGTGGGCTCGTATGTAAATGCCATTTCCGTTCTTTCCAAGACAGAAGCCGAGGAATTTGAAGTGCTTTATTGCCAGTACACTGACCACTTTGCTCTTTTGGAGGTTTATTCTAAGTTTTAGCCTGCCCTCCAAATACCTGCGACTGCTTCCCAACAGACGTTCTGCGGCTCGCTTGCTTTTTGCTAACACCACAATATCATCCGCATAACGTATCACTTGCACGCCTCGCCTTTCCATCTCCTGATCGAATTCATTCAGATAGATGTTGGCCAATAGGGGCGACAGTGGTCCGCCCTGCGGTGATCCTTCTTCTGTTCTGCTGAACACTCCGTTGTCCATGACGCCGCCCTTAAGATATTTCTTGATAAGTCTCGTCACACGGGTGTCGCTGATTTGCTTGCGCAAAAGGTCCAATAGCAGTTCGTGGTTCAGGGTGTCGAAGTATTGGGACAGGTCTATTTCTACTGCATAGCCATATCCCTGCTCTGCATGCTCCTTCACTTTCTGGATCGCCTGTCGTGCGCTTCTTTTCGGTCGATAGCCATAGCTTCCGTCCGAGAAAAGCGGTTCGAAAATTGGTTGGAGCTTCTGGGCAATGGCCTGTTGGATGATACGGTCGATGACCGTAGGTATCCCCATTTTCCGCGTCCCGCCATCAGGTTTAGGAATTTCCTTCCGTCGTACCGGCTTTGGCTTGTAACAGCCTTTTCGAATACTTTGCAGGAGTTCTTCCCGATGTTTCCTTATCCACAAAAGCGCGTCTTCAATGGTCATTCCATCGATTCCCGGTGCTCCGTGGTTACGCTCGACCTGTTTGTAGGCTTGGTTCAGGTTGTCCCGTTCCAGAATGCTTTCCAACAGGTCTCTTGCACCGCCTCTTTCTTCGCTTTCCCGAGCGCTGATGCTCCGCGCTCCTGCATACTCTTTGCGTTCCACGCCATCCCTCTGCAGGCAGCCCTTTCGGTTTTCTGCTTTCACCACATCAGCCTCCTTCCGGCTTTTACTCAAGACTTACGATTGTTCGGCCCTTCCCGAAAAGTTTTTTTTCCCTCTTCTGGTACTATGACCTCGGCTGACTTCTCACAGCGAGCTTTACTCCGTGTTTCAGATTGTCTTACTCCACGTCCGTGAGACCTCCCCGGGTAAGAACGATAACCTTCATCCCATATAACCGCCGCATCTACCGGTAAGGGTTCGGGTAGCATGGGACTTTGTTTTGAGTTGCAAACTTGTCCGCCCTCTACCGGCCTTAATATGCGGTTTCTGTTCGTCGGTCCGGGACTTTGCCTCCGACTTCCTTCAGATTCCACCTCGCGATGGACACCCTTGCCTTTGGCTAACGCTTCCTGCTACCGAGCGCGTAGTGGACTTGCACCACCAAGTTATCGCCCATGCCGGGCGCACAACATTGCAAAAGCCGCAAGGAAACGTAAGTTTCCTTGCGGCTTTTGTCATGTCTTAGCTTATTTAAGGTTGTAGAATACGCCTTTGCCATTATAGCGAGCTACGTCACACAGGCGGTCTTCAATGCGGAGCAATTGGTTGTATTTTGCCACGCGGTCCGTACGGGCCGGAGCGCCGGTTTTGATCTGGCCAGCGTTGACAGCGACAGCGATATCGGCGATGGTAGCATCTTCAGTTTCACCGCTGCGGTGAGAGATGACGCAAGTATAGCCGGCGCGTTTCGCCATTTCGATGGTGCTGAAGGTTTCCGTCAAAGTACCGATCTGGTTTACTTTGATCAAGATGGAGTTGGCAGTGCCAGTGGCAATGCCTTGACTCAGACGCTCTACGTTGGTAACGAAGAGATCATCGCCAACAAGCTGGACTTTGTCGCCCAGGCGCTCGGTGAGAAGTTTCCAGCCTTCCCAGTCATCTTCAGCCAGGCCGTCTTCCAAGGAGATGATGGGATATTTTTCAGCCAGTTTCGCATAGTACTCAACCATTTCAGCGGACGTTTTAACAACGCCTTCGCCTTCCAGGTGGTACTTGCCGTCTTTGTACAATTCAGAGGAAGCAGCATCAATAGCGATCATTACCTGCTCGCCTGCTTTATAACCAGCGCCGGCAATGGCTTCCAAAATGACTTCAATAGCTTCTTCGTTAGAAGCCAGGTTTGGCGCAAAGCCGCCTTCGTCGCCAATGGCGCTGTTCAGGCCGCGTTTTTTAAGCACGCCTTTGAGGCCATGGTAGATTTCCGCGCACATACGCAGAGCTTCAGCAAAGCTGGTTGCGCCAACAGGCATAACCATGAATTCCTGAATGTCAACGTTGTTGTCCGCATGAGCGCCGCCATTGAGGATGTTCATCATCGGCACCGGCAGTTCGCGGGCGCTGAAACCGCCCAGATATTGGTACAAAGGCATATCCAAAGCTTCGGCAGCCGCTTTGGCTACAGCCATGGAAACGCCAAGAATAGCGTTAGCGCCCAGTTTGCCTTTGTTCGGCGTGCCGTCGAGTTCGATCATGGCTTCGTCGATAGCAATCTGCTCCAATGCGTCCATGCCTACGATTTGGGGAGCAATAATGTCGTTGACGTTTTTCACAGCCGTCAGTACGCCTTTACCCAAATAGCGGCCTTTGTCCCCGTCACGCAGTTCTACGGCTTCGTACATGCCAGTGGAAGCGCCGGAAGGAACCGCAGCGCGGCCAATAACGCCGCTTTCCAGGGTTACTTCTACTTCTACCGTCGGATTGCCACGGGAATCAAGAATCTCGCGAGCGTATACGTCTAAAATGGTTGTCATGCAAATTTCCTCCTTAATATATAGAAACATTATTTTTGCAGCAAGCTTTGTCCGGTCATTTCCTCAGGCTGCGGCAAGCCTGCCAACGCCAAAATGGTCGGCGCCAGATCGCACAGGCTCCCCGCCTGCAGAGACTGCCCCTTGTGCGCTTCGGATACCAAAATCAGCGGTACTTCATTGGTAGTATGCGCCGTATAAGCCCCGCCTGTCTGCGGATCCACCATCTGTTCCGCATTGCCGTGGTCGGCGGTCACCAAGGTGACGCCGCCCCGTTCCCGCATAGCAGCCGTGATGCGGCCCATGCAAGCATCCACTGTCTCTACCGCCTTAATGGCGGCGTCCAGCTTGCCTGTATGCCCTACCATGTCGCCGTTGGCGTAATTTAAAATAATCAGATCGTATTTAGCGGCTTTGATTTCCTCGACCAGACGATCCGTGACCTCCACCGCGCTCATTTCCGGCTGCAAGTCATACGTAGCCACTTTAGGCGAAGGCACAAGAATGCGCTCTTCTCCTTCAAAAGGCTTCTCTTCGCCGCCGGAAAAGAAAAAGGTTACATGGGCGTATTTTTCTGTTTCCGCAATACGTAATTGCCGGCAGCCGTGTCCGCTGAACACTTCACCCAAGGTCTGCTTCAAATATTGCGGTTTGTATGCCACAGGCACATCCAAGGACTCTTCATATTGGGTCAGCGTGGCAAAAGCGACTTCACCAGCACCGCAGACGCGTTTAAATCCGTCAAAATCCGGATCCACGAATACCCGCGTCAACTGGCGAGCCCGATCAGGACGGAAGTTAAAGAAAATAGCTCCATCGCCTGCTTGAATGCCGCAATCGCCACAACCGGCAATGGCTGTCGGCTGCACAAACTCGTCGGTTTCACCGCGCTCGTAGGCACGTTCAATGGCTTCTTTGACGCTTGGCGCCGCCAAACCGTCGCGGCAAGTCATCGTCCGATACGCTTTTTCCACCCGTTCCCAACGTTTATCGCGATCCATAGCGTAATAACGACCAGAAATCGTGGAAATGCAACCCACTCCATACTCCTGCATTTTAGCCGCCAAAGCGTCCAAATATTGCGGCGCACTGGACGGCGGCACATCGCGCCCGTCCAAGAAGGCGTGAACATAGACTTTTTCTATGCCGCGCTCTTTAGCCATCCGCAGCAGCGCATACACATGGCTTTCGTGGCTGTGTACGCCGCCATCGGAAAGAAGTCCCATCAAGTGCAGCGAAGTTCCTTTAGCCGCGACCTGATCCATGACCTGGCATAGTACGGAGTTTTTAAAAAAGTCGCCATCCCGAATAGCCTTAGTAATACGAGTCAGCTCCTGATACACCACACGGCCTGCGCCAATATTTAAATGGCCTACTTCGGAGTTTCCCATTTGCCCTTCCGGTAAACCGACCGCTTCGCCAGAGCACTTCAGACTTGTTGTAGGATATATCTCCGACAACAGCGTCATATGCGGCGTTTTCGCCTGCACAATGGCGTTATTGGCATCATCTTGGCGCCCCAAGCCCCAGCCATCCAAAATGACCAGCGCTACCGGCGTCTTAAGTTTGGTCACAAAGGTTCCCCCTTTTAAAAAAGGGAGCCCCGGGCGAACGCGTTTTTCGTTTGCTCGCGGTCTCCCTTCACGTCATACAGACTGTCACTTAGAAGTTGACAATACCGCTGAAGCTGTCGGCCTGCAGCGCTGCGCCGCCCACCAGAGCGCCGTCGATATCGCTTTTGCCCATCAGTTCCGCTGCATTGGCCGCTTTCACGCTGCCGCCGTACTGAATACGAACCGCATCAGCTGCTGCAGCGCCAAATACTTCTTTGACAACACTGCGGATATACGCGCAGCCTGCATTGGCGTCTTCCGCTGAAGCAGTACGTCCGGTACCAATCGCCCAAACAGGCTCATAAGCAATAACCGTAGCAGCTGCTTGCTCGGCAGTAAGGCCTTTCATGCCTTCTTTAACCTGACGCTCCAAAACGGCTTCCGTTGTACCGGCTTCGCGTTCTTCCAACAGCTCGCCTACGCAAAAGATAGGAGTCAAGCCATGGTTAAACGCAGCATGCATTTTTTTGTTAACCGTTTCATCGGTTTCCGCAAAATACTGCCGACGCTCCGAATGGCCGAGGATCACGTATTCGCAGCCTGCGTCCTTCAACATGGCCGGAGCAATCTCGCCGGTGAAAGCGCCTTTTTCTTCCCAGTGCATGTTCTGCGCGCCGACGGCAATCTTGGAGCCTTCCAGCGCTTTTTTCACAGTTGCCAGCGAAGTGAATACAGGGCAAACCACTACTTGCGCTTTGGCATTAGCTACCAAAGGCTTAAGGGCTTCCGCCAGCTCCAGCGAAGCTGCTACGGTGTTGTGCATTTTCCAGTTTCCCGCAATAATCGGTGTGCGCATGAGACCATTCTCCTTTTCGTTACTTGTCGGCTAAAGCTGCTACGCCGGGAAGGACTTTACCTTCCAAGAATTCAAGCGAAGCGCCGCCGCCAGTAGAAATATGGGTAATTTCACGGGCCAAGCCCAGTTTTTCCAAAGCTGCGATGGAATCGCCGCCGCCGACAATGCTCTTCGCACCGGAAGCCGCTACCGCTTTAGCTACTGCCTCAGTTCCCTTAGCAAAAACATCCATTTCAAAAACGCCCATCGGTCCGTTCCAAACCACTGTTTTGGCATCCCGAAGCGCTTCCGCATAGGCTTGGCTGGTAACCGGGCCAATATCAAGGGCCATCCAGTCGCCTTCAATGGCGTCAGCTGCCACTACTTTATTGGCTGCATCCGCTGCAAAGCGATCGGCAATGGTGACGTCTACAGGCAGCAACAATTCCTTGCCCGCTGTTTTCGCCTTGGCCATCAGTTCGCGCGCTAACTCAAGCTTATCTTCTTCCACCAACGATTTGCCGGTGGCAAATCCTTTAGCGGCCAAGAAGGTGTTAGCCATGCCGCCACCAATAATTAGGCGGTCCACTTTAGTCAGCAAATTTTCAATAACGCCGATCTTGTCCGAAACCTTCGCCCCGCCGATAATGGCCACAAAAGGCCGCACCGGATCATTGACAGCCTGACCCAAGAAAAGGATTTCCTTTTCCAGCAGGAAACCGGCTACGGTAGGAATATATTTAGTGATCCCTTCCACCGAAGCATGGGCCCGGTGGGAAACGCCGAAGGCGTCGTTGACAGCTACTTCCGCCAAGGAAGCCAGCTGACGCGAAAATTCGGGATCGTTCTTTTCTTCTTCTTTGTGATAGCGCAGATTTTCCAGCAGCAGGATCTGGCCTGGTTTCAGCGCTTGGGCCATAGCAGCCGCTTCTTCGCCCACGCAGTCCGGCGCAAAGAGCACTTCCTTGCCCAAAAGCTCTGACAGACGTTTGGCAACCGGAGCCAGCGTAAATTCCGGCACCGGCGCGCCTTTCGGGCGCCCCAGATGACTGGCCAACACCAGCGCGGCATTTTGCGCCAACAAGTATTCCAGCGTAGGCAGCGTAGCCCGGATGCGGTTATCATTGGTAATGACACCGTCTTTCATCGGCACATTGTAGTCGACACGGACAAATACTTTTTTGCCCATGACTACGATATCTTTGAGGGACTTCTTTTCCATGAACGTATCGCCTCCTCAGGTAAGTTTCATAGGAGAAGGGCCACAAAGTGGCCCTTCCTAGCTAGCACAATACTTGTGGGATTTCTGCTTCTTAGAGACCTTTTTTCGCCATGTAAGCGATCAGGTCAACAACGCGGTTGGAGTAGCCCCACTCGTTGTCATACCAGGAAACCACTTTCACCATGGTGCCTTCCATAACCATCGTGGAAAGAGCATCAACGATGGAGGAATTGGCATTGCCGTTGAAGTCCTTGGAAACCAAGGGCTCATCGCAGTAAGCCAGTACGCCTTTGAGCGGACCTTCCGCAGCTGCCTTCAATGCGGCGTTAACTTCTTCAGCAGTGGTAGCTTTTTCTACGTCCACAACGAGGTCTACTACCGATACGTTCGGAGTAGGCACACGCATAGCAAAACCATTGAGTTTGCCTTTCAATTCCGGCAGAACCAGAGCAACCGCTTTTGCAGCGCCGGTGCTGGTAGGAATGATGGACAGACCGGCAGCGCGAGCGCGGCGCAGGTCCTTATGAGGCAGATCCAGAATGTTCTGGTCGTTAGTGTAAGCGTGAACCGTGGTCATCAAGCCATGTTTGATGCCGAACTTGTCGTTGAGCACCTTGGCGAAAGGAGCCAGGCAGTTGGTGGTGCAAGAAGCGTTGGAAACGATATGATGCTTAGCTGCGTCATACTTATCATCGTTAACGCCCATAACAATGGTCAGATCTTCATTTTTCGCCGGAGCGGAAATGATGACTTTCTTAGCGCCAGCGGTGCGATGCGCTTCGGCTTTGGTAGCGTCGGTGAAACGGCCAGTGGATTCCACAACCACTTCAACGCCGAGATTTTTCCAGGGAAGCTGAGCCGGATCTTTTTCCGCCAGCACTTTGATGGCTTTGCCGTTGACCATGATCTGATCGCCTTCAGCGTGAATATCCATGTCCAGGTTGCCCTGCACGGAGTCATATTTCAGCAAATGCGCCAGTGTTTTGGCATCGGTCAGGTCATTGACAGCGACGATATCCACTGCAGGATTGTTCAGAGCCGCACGAAACACATTGCGTCCAATTCGTCCAAATCCATTAATACCTACTTTTGTTGCCATTGTTCAAATACCCCCTGTTTTTTATCTTTTAGCTATAGTAGCCATATCCTAATCGCACTAGCGCAAATTTACGTTAGCGCGCGTTGGCCTTGCCATGATACACTTGGCCGCGGACCGGGTCGACGGTAATCAGCATGCCCTCAGGCAGGTGCGCGGTCGCTCCTTCTACACCTACAAGAACCGGCATGCCGAAGCTGATGCCCACCACTGCCGCCGGAGAAGTCATACCGCCTTCTTCCGCTACAATGGCCGCTGCTTCAGATGCTCTGGCGGCGATTTCTTCATGGATGCTTTTCACAACCATAATATCGCCTGCTTTGAAGCGAACCAGGTCGGCTGCGGAATTTACCACGCAAACCTTGCCTGTAGCCGCTTTTTGTCCCAAGCCAATGCCGCGGAGCAGCACGTCGCCTACAACATGAACGCGGATCATATTAGTCGTACCGGACATACCTAAAGGCACACCGGCAGTAATAACAATCAAATCACCGGGGTTGACGGCTCCGGACTCTAAAGCGCCCTCTACCGCATTTTCCACCATTTCATCCGTGCCGCAGGAAGCGTTGCCAGGAACCGGCACGACGCCCCAGTACAGCTGCATGCGACGAATGGTCGCCGGGTGCTGGGATACAGCCACAATGGCCGCTTTCGGGCGATATTTCGATACCATCCGCGCCGTGTAACCTTTTTCACTGGACGTAACAATCGCAGCAGCCGACAGCTCCTGCGCAATCTGCACCGTCGCATGGCTGATGGCTTCCGTGGTCACTTGGTTGGCCAAAGCGCCGCGGGAGGTGTAAATCTCCGCATAAGGCAGGGATTTTTCCGTACGCACCGCAATGCGCGCCATAGTTTCTACCGCTTCCACCGGATAGTCGCCGGAAGCCGTTTCGCCGCTGAGCATGATCGCGTCGGTGCCGTCGAAAATAGCATTCGCTACGTCGCTGGCTTCCGCCCGAGTCGGCCGCGGGTTGTTAACCATGGACTCCAGCATCTGCGTAGCCGTAATAACCGGCTTGCCCACGGTATTGCATTTCATAATCAGTTCTTTTTGGATGAGAGGCACGTCTTCTGCAGGAATTTCCACGCCCAAATCGCCGCGAGCGACCATGATGCCGTCGGCAACCTGCAGGATTTCGTCCATGTTACGCACGCCTTCGACATTTTCAATCTTGGCGATAATGTCTACTTCCGCGCCGGCTTCTTCCAATATCTTGCGGATAGCCAAAATGTCAGCCGCCCGCTGAATAAAGGAAGCCGCAATAAAGTCGATGCCTTTGGTCAGTCCGAAGCGAATGTCCGCTACGTCCTGTTCGGAAAGCGGAGGCAGATTCACAGCCACGCCAGGAGCGGCGACGCGCTTGCGATTGCCGATGACGCCGTTATTCTGTACTGTCGTGATGATTTCCGTGCCTTCCACCGCTTCTACTTTCAAACTGACAAGTCCATCAGAAAGAAGAATCGTGTCTCCTGCTTTCACGTCTTGCGGTAAGCCGGGATGATTCACCGTAGCCCGTTCAACCGTACCTTCGATCACTTCCGCCGTAAGCACGAATTTCTGACCGGTCACCAGTTCCACTTTGCCTTCTTTAAACAAGCCTAGCCGCATTTCCGGGCCTTTGGTATCCAGCAAAATGGCTACATTTTTGTTGACGTTGGCCGCCGCTTCCCGAACCCGCGCCATGCGTCCCTGGTGCTCTTCATGCGAACCATGGGAAAAATTGAAACGCGCTACATTCATGCCCGCTTCGAGCATCTTTTCCACAATACCCGGCTGGTCAGTGCTGGGTCCCATGGTACACACGATTTTGGTTTTTTTGAACATATGTCTTTGACCACCCTTTCTTGCTTGCGCAAACAAATTGTTGGCAGGAACCACATATCCCTGCCGCATACTAATGGTATTTCTTGCTGCAAGCCAGGTTTCCCTGCTTTTTCACAAAATATAAACGAAAAAGCCCGGTATTCTATTCACTTACTTTTTATAACTGAAAAAGGAGGAACAGTTATTCTTTTCTTTGTCACTGTTCCTCCTTTTCTTCCCTTAATTCCCTGTATTGCAGTTGTTTCTTACAGCTGGTACGCTTTGCGCAAAATACTGATAGGATGCGCTGTAGCAGCGCCGCTTCCATGACCAATCTGCAGACGGCAAGTGCCACAGTCACAAACTACCGTCTTTACGCCGCTGTCTTTAATGCGCTGAAAAAGTTCCGCGCCCACAGCCATGGATATTTCGTATTTTTCATCCCGGAAGCCATAGTTTCCGGAAATACCGCAACAACCGGCATCGGCTTCTTCGATAGACAAGCCGGGAATTTGCCGCAGCAGCGTCAAAGCCGGCAGGCCAATGCCCTGCACCCGCAGATGGCAAGGAACATGGTACATAAAATGTTCCGCTACCTGCGCGAAGTCGGTTTTCAGCTTACCTTCTGCAGCTCGCTCCGCCAGAAATTCAAAGGCGTCATATAACGATACTGCATTTTGAGCCAAGCCTTCAATCGCAGGGAACAATTCTTGATATTCTTGATTCAGCATCAAGCCGCAGCTGGTGCAGGCCGTCAGGATTTTATAACCTTTAGCCGCCCATTTTGCAATCTCTGCTGCGTTCTTCCGGGCGTTGCTTTCCGCTTCTTCCAAATAACCACCAGTTACCAACGGCGAGCCGCAGCAAACGAATTCTTCCGGTACAATGACTTCAATGCCATTGTGTTGCAGCACGGCCACCAAATCTTTGCCCACCTGAGGCTGATTGTAGTTGATAAAGCAGCCCGGGAAAAAGACGACTTTTTCTTCGCACGGAGTTTGCTTCTGGTTTTTGAACCAGCTTACAAAGCTGGTCGCAGCATACATCGGCATGGGCGCTTTATCGGAAATGCCGATTTGCTTCATCGCCGCTCGGGAAACCGGGTTGTGCATGCCCACATTGGCCAGCGCCGCCCCAAAGGGAATGGCATTGACCATCTTAGCCATATTTTCACCATGCGAAAGCATATGATCCCGCATGCTCTGGGGGTTTTTCTTGTAATAGGCGGCCTTAGCCAGCATGTTCAGCGTAGAAACAGGCACGCCGGACGGGCAAGACAAGTCGCAATTCTTACAGTTTGAACAATACTCCAAAGATGGTTCATAGTCTTCCTCTGAAATGCGGAAGCGCTCCAAAGCCGGCCCCAGCATTTTAGGTCCGCGGAATTTGCGGGTGGCCGCTGTTACAGGACAATGCGCCACACAAGTAGTGCAGGCAATACAATCGTCCGGATTGATCCGATGTTTAGCCATGTCGTTTCCTTCCTCCTCACACCGTCATGCCGGCGCAGTAGCCGCTTGTCAGCGCCACGCCATTGCCTGATTTTTCATAGCTGAAGTCATACCCAGCCAAATTGCGTCCCGCAAAACGCACATTTTCCAGCAATACAGTACCGGCCGCATCGACCGGACGCAGTGTATTGTCTACGGTAACGCCAAACTTGGCAAAGGGCTGACCGCCGGAAGAAAACAGTTCTTGAATACCCCATAGTTCAGACTCTGCCGGCGCCGCCACAGGCAAGCCGAAAATTCGTTCTTGAATAACATTGGGTTCGGCAACCAAGCCGCCGCCATACAAACCGCCGGTAGCCACAATGACTTCCGCCGCTTCATAGCAATGCTCCCGCCCGAAGCCTTGGGTATAGATAGCTGTGCAGCGTCCATTTTTTACATCCGCCCGCACCGCTTCTGCATTGTCTACAACGGTCACGCCCTGCCGTTTGGCATAAGCCAGAAGGGCTTTGCGCAAACGCAAACCAGTCACAGCCGGCGGCATGGAGGAAGTTTCGATAATATGGCAACCTGTTGCTTCCTGCAAGGTTTCAAAAGCATAGTAAGAAGGCTTGGTTCCTAAAACCGGAGGCATAATCAGCGTAGCGCCGCTTTTAACAACTTGGCGCAGCTTGGCGGCGCACTCTTCCAGCCCCGCTTTGCTGTCCAGCCAGCGAGCCATGTCCAGCGCCGTAACGTCGCGGCCATCCTCCACAGACAAGGAAATTTCCACCTGCGTCACTTTGGCATTGGCGCCAAACAGACGTTCCAAGCCCTTGCTGATCAGTTCTGTCGGATAGTCTTTCAAGCCTTTCAGACCTACGACGACAATTTCTTCTGCCTCGCAAAGACGGCTAGCGTCCATCGTCCGCGGCACCAGGCAAGTAGGCTTCAACGTTCCTGCCGCAGTAGGCACCCATTGGTTATGTTCCAAATCGCCCACATAGGCATAGCCTTCTTGCTCGCAAATTTCCTGTAAGAATTTAGCTGCCTGCCTGACGTTCTCCAACCCCAGCTTAGCGTAAGGGTGCGCTTCTTGCGCCTGCGCCACTGCCGCCCCGGGATTCAAAATGGCTTTGCCTGCTTCGGTATAACCGAGAATGTCGACGATTCCGCCGCCGATGACCAAGGTGCCCGCGCCTTTGCTCAAAAGCGTCGTTTTCTTGCCTCGCTGCGCTGCGGCTGCGGCGGCAACCAATCCGGCCATGCCGCTGCCGATTACAATTACATCACTTTTCATGTCCCGGCACTTCTCCTCTCACGTTCAGCGTTCCTTCATAGATGCCGCGCATCAGCTCGGCTTCTTTTACCTGCTTGCCCCATAGCATGGGCCGAATGCCGTTCCAGCGTCCCTGGAGGAAATCATGGAACAAGTCGGCAGGTTCCCGCTCGGGAAACAAACCGGCGGTTTGAATCGCGCCAACGCCGCGCAGACCGCAGAAAGCGCCTTGACAGGTACCCATGCCCATACGCGTCCGGCGACGCACGTCGGTCAATTGATGGCTAGTAGCGTCAGATGCAACATGCTCTACTTCGGCCAAGGTAACCAATTCGCATTCGCAAACCAGTTGGCTCTTCGCCGGATCTTTTTCCATGGCTTCCACCACCGGGGCCAAAGAATCTCCCAGACGATCCGCCGCTAAACGCGAACCAAACGCCGGGAAGGCTTTGCGGGCCCGAGCCATCGTTGCTGCGTCCACATCGGAAACCAATGGTTCAACTGCCGTCCGGCAAGGAGTGGTAACTCCCAAATGAGCGCAAACAAAATCGGTCATTTTTTCCGCCATCAAGCGATAGGTGGTAAACTTGCCGCCTACGATGCTGGCAAAGCCCTGTAATCCCTCTTTGCTGTGGTCCAAGATCGTGAAGTTACGAGAAGCCGCCCGGCCAATGGCTGAAGGATCCGCACTATATAGAGGACGAGTACCGGTGAAGGCGCGCAGCAAGCGATAGCTCCGTACGTCTTCAAACATTTTTTCGCCCACTTCCAACATGGCCAGCACTTCTTCGGCCTTAGGAATGGTATCGTCCGGCAGCTCCGCCGGTGAGGAGGTAGTTCCCAAAATGACGATGGAGCCGTGAGGCACGAAAATGTCAGCATCCCCTGCAGGGCGCAGGCGGTTGACAACGCGATTCGTGAAACGATGGTTGAAAGCAATCAGCGTACCGCGGTCAGGCTGTACATGCACCTTAATGCCTGCCAAAGCAGCCAATTCGCCGACCCAGGAACCGGCGGCGCTTACTAAAAACTCACAGGAAATCTTGCTTTCCTGACCGTTCAAGGTATTGCGTACGGTCACGCCCGTTACTTTGCCGTTGCTCTGTTCTACGCCAACTACTTCGGAATAGGTGTACACACGGCCGCCGTAACGACGCCCGGACTGCACATTCTGCCACACCAAACGAAAGCCATCGATAGCTGAATCAGGCACTTTATAAGCGCTGACCAATTTCCCGGTCAAGTTTGGCTCCAAACGCAGCGCCTCCGCTTTAGAAATCTGCGTCGTTTCAATCCCTGCCGCTGCACAAGCCTCCACCCATTTGTGTTCAAAAGCTTCGTCGTCTTCCGGCAGACGCACAAAGAGTCCTTCTGTTTCTTCTACACAATGTTTCGCTACCGTCCGCAGCAGTTTATTCTCCTCAATGCACTCCCGCGCCGCCTCGGCGTCCTTAACTGCGTAACGGCCGCCGCTGTGCAGCAAGCCATGAAACCGAGAGCTGGTTCCATAAGCCAAGTCTTTTTGTTCCAGCAATACGACATCCACGCCACGCATGGCCAAATCGCGGAAAATCCCAGTGCCTGTGGCACCTCCGCCAATGACTACCACTGTCGCCTGATCCATTGCCTTTCCTCCTCATATCGTAAATTATCAGCCTGCTCGGCCACCATTCCAACTTTGCACTGTCGAATAAAAAAGCCCGAAAAAACCATGTGCATTTCAACAGAAACATGGTGTTTTCGGACTTCTCTTTTCTCCAAATCCAGAGTATGCACTTGTATGGCTATTGTTGCGAATATGCCGATAGGCTTTAAATTTTCCCAATATTTTTATAGTACATCCTGAAGGCATTGTCAAGGCCTCCTCTCACAGTCCTAATGCCCGCAGTTCTCATCACCAACTGCGGGGTTACATCTAAAAATATAGTAAATCCAAGACCTTCGCCTTCTCTAGCTCTGCTAACAACCATACCGAGCAATAAAAATATAAATTTCTCTGTATTGGCGCCTCATCTTTCTTAATTTTAATTTATTTGAATTTTTATTCTTTTCATTCTTTAAAGCATATATATACCTTCCCAAGAAGCCGCTGATGTAATGAACACTCCGTCAAACCGATAATTTTTTTCGTCAGGCGCGAAAGAAAACGAAGGAATAGCGGCGCTATGCCGAGGATTTCTGCCAAAGTCTGGTGGAAAAAGCACCGGTTTGGCGCAAGATGTGAATAAATTAGCGACTTCTTAAATGTCTTTTGTTGACAATAATCCATGTTTCAAAG
Organism: Anaeromusa acidaminophila DSM 3853; assembly: GCF_000374545.1. NCBI lineage: Bacteria > Bacillati > Bacillota > Negativicutes > Selenomonadales > Sporomusaceae > Anaeromusa > Anaeromusa burkinensis. Next base: position 62,134 of record NZ_KB894585.1, on the reverse strand, counting down.
AATATTCCACAAGCTCGCTTTTTTTACTTAACCCCAATTTTTCCATCAACCGCGTTTTGTAGGTATCCACCGTTTTTACACTTAAAAAAAGCTTAGCTCCGATTTCCGAAAGCGAATAGCCCCTTACGAGCAGCTTTAGAACCTCCCGTTCGCGAACGCTAAGAACCTCATAAGGATCCTGCCCGCTAGGGCGGGGCGCCGCTGTAAAGAGCGAATTCAACAAAGCTTGCGAGTTTTTAGAGCTCAAATAGAACTGTCCTGCCGCTACCGCTTTTAACGCTGCAAACAATTCCGCATCCACCGCCTGTTTTTCCACATAGCCATTGGCGCCAGCCTGCATGACCTCACGGATATACGTTTCATCGCCAAACATCGTCAAAACCAGTATCTTTACATCCATGCCACGGCTGCGAATTTCCTTGATGCATTCCAGCCCCCCCATCTTGGGCATGGACAAGTCAACTACTACCACATCGGTCTCTGTCTTTTCCAATAAGGTCAGCAGCTCCTCTCCGTCCGCCGCCTCGCCAACCACAGAAAAATGAGATTCACTTTCCAGCAACATTTTCAAACCTACACGCAACACGCTATGATCATCCGCCAGAATGATCCGTATGCGATTCTTCATTGACTCCACTTCCTTCCCATAATGCAGGCAACCGCACACAAACCATCGTCCCGCCGCCAGGCTGCGAACGAACCAATAGTCTGCCCCCCAGAAGTTCCACTCGCTCACGCATACCGAATACGCCCATATGGTTATTCTTGCGGGCGTCCTCGAGACGCCCCGGGGCGATCCCCACCCCGTCATCACTGACTTCCAGCGTTAACTCCCCTGCTGTCAATCCCAAAGCCACATCCACCCGAGACGCCTGTGCATGTCTTGCGACATTTGTTAAACTTTCTTGCAACACCCGATATAAGGCCAAACCAGTTTCATCGCTAACTATCAGCTTGTCTTCCGGCGCTCGGAAAGACACCTCTATTCCGACTTGTTCTCCCCAGGCCTGTAAGTACTTAGCCATAGCAGCCACAATGCCGTGATCGTCCAGAATCGGCGGCCGCAAGTCTACGACCATTTGCTTCATATCCTCCAACACGCCGGACACCACATCACGCGCTCCCAGAAGCAGTTCCCGTTGTTTTTCATCCACCGTCTTAGAAAGCAACAGCTTCATGTATACCAGCAAGGAAGTGATCGACTGACCCGTGCTGTCGTGCAATTCCCGGGAAATACGTTTCCGCTCTTCTTCCTGCACGCTAAAGAGTCGTTTAATCAACTCGGCGCGCCGCGCTTCCTTTTCGCGCAACGCATCCAACAGCCGATCATTTTCCGCCTCTTTTTGCTGAAGCGATGTCGCCATGTCATTAAACGCATGCGCCAACTGCCCCATCTCATCAGCCGCTTCAACCTTGGCCCGCGCCGAGTAGTCTCCGCCGCGAATAGCTCGCACCGCACTGAGCAAATGTCCTACAGGACGCATGATGACATGCGCCATTCTCGTAGCCAGAGAAACCGCCACAAGACCGATCAGCAAAGACCACACCAAAAGCTCCCGAATCTTGCGATCCAGCCAAAGCTGCATGTTGCGCTCCGACATGCCTACACGCACAAAGCCGATGTTGGCATTGCTGTCAATGGGAGCTACCACCTCACGCACCGGCCCTTCATTGCTGTCAAACAAATTCACAGAATGATCCGCGCCGTCAGCCAAAAGCTCCGCTGTATTTCCAGGCAGCCCCTCAGGCAGCACGGCCCCAAAAGTATGCGCCACCAGATTTCCGGCATGATCGGCAATAATAATGTAGCGCACATCTTCGGTATTATTTTTTTTCGTATTAATACGCTCATGCAAGGCAAAATAGTTGTCTACTACTACATCATCGGCGCTGAGCGTAGCAATATAAATGGCCGTTTCCAAGCCGCGCTGCTCGATCTGCTTTCCTAAAACATCCGCCGTGAAGCCGCGCACCAGCCAGCCGGAAAAGAGCATGAAAAAAACCAGCATGCTAATGGTAATGCCGTTGATTTTGTAATAAATGCTCAACTGACTCAAACGCTTCATGATAGGCCTCGCATATGATCATACAGCTCCCGCAGCGGTTCGTATTCTTCCGGGCGCGGCGGCACATAGCGATCCGTCTGCAGCGAGCGCATGGCTTCATGAAGCTCTGGATGTTCATGCATGTGCAAAAACACTTGCTGCAGCCTTTGGCGCTGTTCCAAAGGTAAATGCCTATTGACTACCACCGGCCCTGTTGGCGTAGGTGGAAATTGCGCAATCACCTTAACCTGCGCCGCCAAATCCGGATTTTTCTCTTGTGCGTATTCATACACCATGCTGTCCATGCAGGCTCCGTCTACGACGCGATTAGCCACTGCCCAAATTGACTTGTCATGGCTGGAAGTATAAATATAGCGTCGGAAATATTTTTCCGGCCGCTCTTGTCGCTCCCACAAATAGTTTGTCACCATCACATGCCCCGACAGACTCAGCGGGTCCGTAAAGGCAAACACCTTGTCCCTCAAATCCTCCAGGTTTTGATAGGGACTGTCTTTATGCACAATGACTTCTGTACGATAGCGGGAATGTCCTTGCCATTCCACCATCACCAGCATCTCAATCGGGGTAATACCCCTATAAGCCGCATAAGCGCCAGTAGAAAGAAACACCAAATCCACTTGATCGTTCGCCAAAAGCGAGTTGAGTTCTTCATATGTTTTTCGTTGTACCAATACCATGGGCCGCCCCATTTCGCGCGTCACATGGTCCGCCAGTTGTCGATAATACCCTATGGTTTCCTGTGGCGACAATACCGAGGTAATAGCTATACGCAGCGGCTTTTCTTCTGTTGTCACCGCCGGAGCCGCCACCTTCGCTCCTTTGGAAAAATCAATATATCCGGCATATTGAGGCCCGCAACCCGTTAACACGCCGCAAATCACTAAAAGCCAACAACATAAAAGCCCAATCTTTCTCATGCCTACTCCTTGCTCATGCAGTCTTTCTTTTTGCCAGTGTAGTATATTCCGCGAAAAGCGTCAATATTACGCCTATCTCTCTTCTTTACCCAAGCCAGGAAATCCTTTTTAGCCCATTTCTTTCTGCTTTTATTTCTGCTATGCTAGATAAAACATTGAAAATGAGGTGTCGCTATGAAAACCGTCGCTTTAATCGCTCATGACCAGAAAAAACAGCTAATGCTGGATTTTGTCCGCGAACATCTGGCTCTTTTATCTCCTCATTCTTTACTGGCTACAGCTACTACAGGCCGTCGTTTACGCGACGAACTCAATCTGAACGTACACACCTATTTATCCGGCCCCCTGGGAGGCGACCAGCAAATCGGCGCACGCATCGCCGCTGGCGAAGTCGACCTGGTCATCTTCCTGCGCGATCCCTTGACGGCTCAGCCTCACGAACCGGACATTACAGCCCTTTTGCGCGTCTGTGACGTCCACAACGTCCCTGTCGCCACCAATCTGGCAGGCGCTGATCTACTTGTACGCGCAGTCCTGGGAAATCAGTAGTATAAATTGAAGAGTCTTCGTATCTTCATTCTTTTCAGAAGAAAACCCCCGGCAATTTTTGCCGGGGGTTTTGTTTTTTAAGTTACAAATGCTCCAGCAATGTCTGGCTCTGAAAAATCTGCGCCCTCAAAACCTGTCCCACTGTGTCCACAATATCAACTGCAGGAGGATAAACTAAGTTGTAAATCACTTTAGTGCCATTTTTGTGAGACTCAATAATCCCCTGTTTTTTCAGCACACTTAAGTGCTGCGACAGATTTGACTGTTCAATACCGATAGTTTCCACCAAATCACATACGCATTGTTCTTGTTCAGATAATAACTTGAGCACTTTGATCCGCACCGGATGCGCCATCGCCTTAAGGAATTCCGCCGTTAGTCTGGTTACCATTTCATCCATTTTTCTTTCATCCTCCCGAGACTTGCCTTGCCTGCAACTATTTATTTTAAAACCATAAAGAAAATCAGTTTCTTTTGAAAACTTCTTTAACTATATTACGGCATACAGACTAACCAGTCAATATATAAACATGAGAAATATATCATTTAGCAAATTCTTGGCAATTGGTCCCCCTCTAATTGACCCAAAAGTCTCATTCCACCGACCAAGGTCCTGATACCTACTTTTCCTTCCGTTCCTTTCGTCACATACCCTATGCGACAAGCATCCCTTCCGTGCGCATGTTTTTGCAAAACGCCCAAAACCCTTTCGCTGTCTTCTGGCTCTACTAGCAAAAGACATTTCCCCTCATTGGCCATATACAAGGGATCAAAGCCGAGCAAATCACAAGCAGCCTTCACTTCAGGTCGAACAGGCAGCAAGGCTTCTTCCAACTCCATGGATACGCTTCCTTGCACAGCGATTTCCTGCAATGCCGTCGCTAAACCGCCCCTCGTAGGATCCCGCAGTACCGCTACCTGCGGAACTTCAGCCAATACCTCCTGCAGCATAGCCGCCAAAGGAGCGCAATCGCTCCATACTGTTTCCGGCAGTGTCAAACCATGACGTTCCGCCATAACCGCTAAGGCATGGTCTCCCAGAAAGCCACTGATTAAAACATGCTGCCCCGCTCTAACCCGGCGCACCGTCACATCCACCCCATCCGGCACAACCCCAACGCCAGCGGTATTGATGAACAATCCGTCTACTGCGCCTCGCTCCACTACCTTCGTATCCCCTGTAACAATCCAAACTCCCGCTTCTTTGGCCGCCTGCGCCATAGACGCCAGTACACGCCGCAGCGTAGCCAACGGCAGACCTTCTTCCAATACCAAGGCCATACTCAAATACAGCGGTTTAGCGCCGCTAACCGCCAGATCATTTACTGTACCGCATACAGCAAGGCGGCCAATATCGCCGCCAGGAAAAAAGAGCGGCTTTACTACATACGAATCCGTGGTAAAAGCCAGCCGCCCTTCCTGTTGCGGCAAAAAAGCCGCATCATGCATGACATCCAACACTTCGTTGCTGAAATACGGCCGAATCACTTCTTCCACCAAAAGACGGCTTAACCTGCCACCGGCCCCGTGGGCCATGCGAATTTGCTCCTCTTTCACGGCGACCACCTTCCTGCTCCGTATTTATACCAGGCCGCACATACGCCTTCTACCGATACCATGCAAGCGCCAACTGGCTGCAGCGGCGTACAAGTCCTCCCGAACAAAGGACACTGCGGCGGCTGCCTTCGTCCCTTCAGCACCTCTCCGCAACAACAGCCTGAAACTTCCTTGCTTTCCGGCGTCGACAACGGCCAAGCTTGCGCAGCATCCCAGCGCGAAAATTCCTGCCGCACCCGCAAGCCGGACTTCGCCAATACGCCCATACCGCGCCAAGCGGAGTCTGCCGGTTCGTATACCTCTTTTACCATGGACAAGGCTACAAGATTCCCCTCCGGTCTAACCACGCGACGGTAGGCATTTTCCAGCCGAACTTCTCCCTGAGCCGCTTGGCGCACAAGCCGCACAATCGCTTCTAAAATATCCAAGGCTTCAAAACCGGCAACAACTGCCGGAGCCGGCAAATTGGCAAACACTGACGTACCGGTCACTACCGCCACGTGTCCAGGCAGCAATAAACCGTCCACTCGGCTCTCCGGGTCTTGCAACAGCGAAGACAATGCCGGCGGTACTACTTTGTGGGCTGGCAATAGCAGCCAATTTGACAACTGACGGCGAGCCGCCTCTCGAACGCAGGCCGCTGTTAGCGGCGCTGTTGTCTCAAAACCGACACCAAGGAAGATCACTCTTTTTTCAGGAAACCGTTCCGCCAGTTCCAAGCTTTCCAGCGGCGAATATACAGTATGAATATCTGCACCTCGGCTTTTCGCCTCTTCTAAGCTAGAAAAAGATCCTGGCACCCGCAGCATATCGCCAAAGGTGGCAATCAGCGCCCCTGGCTGCTCCGCATAGGCTATGGCGAGATCCATATAAGAAGTCGGCGTAACGCACACAGGGCAACCGGGACCGCTGACCAGCTCAACCGCTTCCGGTAAAAGTTGCCGCAAGCCATGACGGAAAATGGCCACCGTATGGGTGCCGCAAACCTCCATCAACCGCAGCGGCCGTATCGCCAATCGCTCTATTTCCTGTACTGCCGCCGCTGCAACACAGCGTATTTCTTCAGGCGTTTTGAACATGTTCGGCCATCTCCTGCAATAAGCTCCATGTCAACTTTGCCTCTTCTTCATCGATCTGCTGCATGGCAAATCCGGCATGAATCAAGACATAATCCCCAATCTTCGCTTCCGGCAGCAGCATCATGCTTACCTGCCTCCGCACGCCTCCTACATCCACTGTCGCCACCATATCTTCACGCTCTACAATCTGCGCCGGAACTGCCAAACACATAGTTGATTCCTCCCAAACCAAGGATTTGCAAACTTTTCTTATTATAGCATATTGAAAGAGAAAGGAACTAACGAATAAGAGAACCTCGCTGCCTCAAAATAGCCCCGGCCACTACGGCCTGACCGTAAGCCAGGCCGCCGTCGTTGACCGGCAGTTGCACCGGCATATACGCCTTTAAACCTGCCTCCTTCAGTCCTTGCCGCACCTGCTGCTGCAGTAAGGCGTTCTGCCAAACACCGCCTCCCAGCACGACTTGATTCACCTTGTGCTTTTGAGCCAAAAGGCAAGTCATATCCAATACCGCTTGCCCCAACGTCTGGTGAAATGCAGCCGCCAAAGCCGCCGCGTTTTCTCCTTGAAGGTGTTTCTCCAGCAACGAAGCCAGTAAAGGCGCAGCATCCACCTGCCAGGTTTCCTCTTCCGTCCGCAAACGACAGCCTGCTAGCGCTATCCCTGCAGTGCCGTTTCCGGCTGCAAGCTGTTCCAATTCAATGGCCGCCTGCCCCTCATAATGGCTTTCCGGGCATACTTCTAAAATAGCTGACGCCGCATCAAACAAACGCCCGACGCTAGAGGAGTGGGGCGCTGCCAAACCGCTGCATACCGCCTGCATGAGCGTTCGCCATCCCTCCGGGAAAGGCGCTTTGGTCAAAGCTTCCCCACTCCCGAACACTTCTTGCCAAACCCAGGCCGCCAAACGCCAAGGCTGCCGCACCGCCTGTTCCCCTCCCGGCAACGGCCGATAGGAAAAATGCGCCAGCCGTTGAAAATCCTCGTACTGAGCCAGCAAAAATTCACCGCCCCAAAGCTTTCCGTCATCTCCATACCCAGTTCCGTCAAAAACTAAGGCTAACGCAGGTCCTTTCAGACTGTGTTCCGCCATCACCGCTGCCGCATGCGCATGATGATGCTGCACAGGAAAATGCGGCAGTTTGCTCTTTTGCGCATATTGTCCGGTCAAATACGCCGGGTGCGAATCATAAGCTACCGCTTTCGGTTTTATCTTAAAAAGACATTCCAAATGCGCTACAAGCGAAACAAATGAATCATAGGTAGCCTCACTGGCCATATCGCCGATGTGAGGACTCATAAAAGCATAGGCGCCCCGAGTCAGGCAAAACGTATTCTTCAGTTCGCCTCCCGCACTCAAAAGAGACGGCATCTCAAAAGGCAGACGAATCGGCCGCGGCGCATATCCGCGCCCGCGGCGCAACAATTGCACGTCTCCCTGCAACACGCGCGCAACAGAATCATCCACGCCTCGGCAAATCGAGCGATTATGCATTAAGAAAAAATCAGCCAAACCGCCCAAGCAAGCAAGCGCCTCCGTTTCATCCCGCACCATTGGCTCTCCGCTGGCATTGCCGCTAGTCATGACCCAGACACCTGTTTTCTCCAACAACAGCCAATGCACCGGAGCATAGGGCAGCATCACGCCTAAATAATCGTTTCCAGGCGCCACCTCTTCCGCCACAAATTCCCCGTATCTTTTTCGCAGCAACACCACGGGCCGCGCTGGAGAAAGCAGCAGTTTTTCTTCCTGCGGCGACACATAACAGAGCTTACGCACTTGTTCCATTTCGCGGCACATCACCGCTAACGGCTTTTTTTCTCTTCCTTTACGCCGCCGCAATCGGCGCACCGCTTCTTGCTGTTTGGCGTCACAAGCCAAGTGATACCCCCCAATGCCCTTGACCGCTAAAATCGCTCCCTCTTTCACTTTGCGCCGGGCCCCTTGGAAGATATCTTCCCCCGCTTCCAGTAGAAAGTCCGTTCCCGTCGCATCGATCAGTCGATACGCCGGGCCGCAGACGGCGCAGGCGTTGGGCTGCGCATGAAACCGACGATCAGCAGCACTCTCGTACTCTTCTTGACATGCTTGGCACATGAAAAATCCGGCCATCGTCGTCTGCGGCCGGTCATACGGAAGATCCTTGATAATCGTATAGCGTGGCCCGCAATGGGTACAGTTAATAAAAGCGTAACGATACCGTCGATCTGTCGGCTCCAGTAATTCTCTTTGACACTCGGCACAGGTAGCCATATCCGGCGAAACAAGAGTCAGTGTCTCCCCGGCAAGGCTTTGCTTGATAACGAACTTATTTTCCCCTGTCGCTTGCATGACTTGGCATTCTATTCTCTCCACCAAAGCCATCGGCGGCGCTTCCGCCTCTAACCGCTGCATAAACTCTTGCAGCGAAGCGGCCTCCCCCTCAACCTCCGCCAGCACGCCAGCCCCCGTATTGCAAACAAAGCCTGCTAATTGCAGCTCCTGGGCCAGGTTATGAACAAAAGGGCGAAATCCCACTCCCTGCACAATGCCTTCCACCAATACCTGCCAGCGCTCTTTACCATCTTCCATATACGACTGCCTCCAAAACAATAAGAAAAAAGTGACTATCACATAGATAGTCACTTCTCTTTTTCACTTTAAGAATCCTGCCGTTTCGCCAAAGCCAGCGCCGCCTGCACCATCAAGGCGCACTCCAAGCGTTTTTTCTGCAGCTTGCAACCAAGCTCATACGGCTTTTCCAAACAGCCGTGGAAAGCGTCAGCATTAGCATGGCAGCCGCCGCTGCAATAAAACCGCGCCCAGCATTGGCTGCATTCTTCCTTAGCCAGCACATGGGCCCGCCGAAACGTCCAAGGCAGTTCTTCATTAACAATGCCTTCGTCTACGGAACCCAGGCGATACGCCTCGCGGCCGACAAACTGATGGCACGGATAGAATTCTCCTTGCGGCGTGACCGCCAGATACTCGTGGCCGGCGCCGCAGCCGCTGAGACGCTTAGCTACGCAAGGACCGTTCTCGATATCCACATTGAAGTGGAAAAAATCAAACCCTTCGCCCCTCATCTTGCGTTCCAAGTATTCTTTCGCCAACAATTCATACTGCCGGAATAGTTCCGGCAAGTGCTCTTCTTTCAAGGCATAGTCCGCCTCATCTTCCGCCACTACCGGCTCTACGGACAATTGCGTATAGCCGCGATCGGCCATATCCAGTACATCCGCTGCAAAATCGAGGTTATGCGCTGTAAAGGTGCCGCGCAAATAGTAGTTTTGGTCATTCCGCAAACGAATGGCTTTGTCAATATTCGACAATACCGTTTCGTAGCTGCCATTGCCGCCGGCATTAGGACGCATATAGTCATGAACTTCCTTACGTCCGTCCAGGCTAAGCACCAAGGAAATACCCTCTTCATTCAAGAAGCGAAGCTCCTCATCCCGCAACAACACCGCATTCGTCGTCAACGTCAGTTTGACTTCCTTGCCGGCTTCTTGCTCTCTGCGCCGCACATAGGCAGTCAATTCTTTTACCACGTCAAAATTCATCAAAGGCTCGCCGCCAAAAAAGTCGATTTCCAAATGGCGACGGCTGCCGCTTTTTTCTAAGAGAAAATCAATAGCCTTCTTGCCTACTTCCGCAGACATCAAACCCCGGCTGTGGCCGAAGTCGCCAGTACCGGCAAAACAGTAACGACAACGAAGATTGCAGTCATGGGCCACATGGAGGCACAAGGATTTAAGGATAGGCTCCTCCTTAAAGGTAGGCGGCACCTCCAACGCGGGGGTAAACAATTTTTCCTCGGCAATCAGCTCATGCATCTCAGCCAGCGCTTCGCGCAGTTCCGTTTCACTGTATTGCTCCGACAAAGACGCCAGCACCGCTTCGTCATTGCCGCCGTCAAATACGTTCATGATGTCGCTAATCATCTCGTCCACCACATGGACAGCGCCGCTATTGACATCCAACAGGATATGCATCCCGTTTAAGCTAAAAGAATGTATATTCATGGTCTTTCCTTTCAAACAGTCATAGGGCCTCTTGCCGCCAGCGGCAAGAGGCCCGACATTTGCTAGTAAATTAGTTCTGCTTTTGGCACACCTGATTGCCGACAGTGCAAGAGGTCTTGCAGGCCGACTGGCAGGATGTCTGGCATTCGCCGCAACCGCCGGTGTATGCCGTCTTCTTGAGGGCTGCACTATTTACAGTCACAATATGTTTCGCCATGGATTCTTCCCTCCTTGTCTTTTCAGGAAATGATCGCTTTATCTATTCTACCGTCTTTGCCTTCCAGATGCAAGAGGCCAATCTCAAGCGCCGCCGGAACGCCAATAGGGAGACAAAACCAGACGCACCGGCAAGTTAGAGCCGCCTGGAGGACTAAAGCGCACAAACAAGTCTTGCCCGCTGGTATAGCGCCCGACCAGAGAAATTTGCCTAAAATCTCCTACTGAACCAAAGGCGGTTTGTCCCATGGGAGTCGGCAGCACCAACTCCGCCGGTTTTTGATACCGCACGCCTAAAAAGCCTGCATACTCACCGCCTTGAGGACTCAAATACAGGGCTACGCCGCCGGAATTAGCCGTAGGCAAACGCAACTGGTATATAACGCCGTAGTTGCCGTAATTAACCGTTTCTGTTCCGTCGGTAGCATCAATGCCCTTAACAAAAGCATCCTGAGAATTGTCAGCTAAGGTCACCGCTACCGTATTGTCATCAAGCGGATTATAGGTGCTTTTGGCTGTAAGTAAACGATCCGCTTGCAAAAAAGTTCCCCTCATCCGATATTGGTCTGCTGGCAAAATCGGAGCCCATGAGGCAAATTCAATAGCTTCCGCACCAATTGGACAAAAGACAATTTTGATTCGCACCGGCCGATCCGCTTTTAAATCCATCATCCCTGTAAGCAATTCATTATAGCGGAAAGAAACACCGTTCTCTCCTGAAAGAATTTCTGCCGCACCGCCAGCAGGTATGCTTACTTTGCGCGCCCCTGTTCCTTGGAAATAACGAGCCTGCACTTCTTTGCCCACCGCCAGATAATCCTGGCTAGGCCCTGCTTGGCCCGCCCGCTGGATCTGAAGCTGCGCCATGCCAGGTCCTGGGTTCTCTACAACAATGGCTAAGCGCTTCCAGTTTTTCGTGTCGTTTACATGATGATAAAATAGGCGCACGTCTCCTTGCACCGTATCTTGGTATAAAATACCGTCGTTCGATGCCAGTTCCGGACTATCAGAAAACAGAAGGGTCGGGCCGCTTTTTTCCACCGTCACAGGCCACTCCGGCAATGCAGATACTTCCATATTTCCTACGGAAGTACGCTCATCTGCGGCAGCGCCAGCGCTAACCCCTCCCGTCTGCAGTAAAACAAAAAGAAAAAGCAGCCCTACCGCCGCCTTCCAGCCTTGGTTATTCACTATACTGTATCTCCCTTCCCTTGAGTTGATGTTGAAATCATCGGCAATCCATGCTTTTCCGCCAGCATTTCCAATCGCCGCAAACGGTGATTCAAACCAGAACGAGATAATTGCCCGCCGGACAACTCCACCAGTTCTGATAAAGGCGCTTCCGGGTTCTCCAGACGCAAGCGGGCGGCTTCTTTCAAATGAGCCGGCAGTTTCTCCAACCCTACAGCCTCATCCAAATACCGAATGCAGGCCACTTGACGCACTGCCGCTTCCACCGTCTTTTGCAGATTAGCCGTTTCGCAGTTAACTAAACGATTGACCTGATTGCGTACGTCTTTGACCACGCGCACATTTTCAAAGGAAAGCAGTGCATTGTGCGCTCCTATAAGACGCAAAAAAGAAATAATTGCATCTCCATCCTTAAGATAAGCCAAATACGACTGCTTGCGCTCGGTTAAACGTACAGGAAGCTCAAAGTATTTCATGATCTTCGTCAGCGACTGAGCAAATTGGTAATTGTCGGTTACCAGCTCCATGTGGTAATCCCCTTCCGGCCGGTTCACCGAACCGCCGCCCAAAAAGGCTCCCCTCAAATAAGCTCGGCGACAGCAAGACCGCCTAAAGCTGCTGCTGTCCCTCACCATGTGAATGCCGTCTTCCTTCCAAAAGCCCACTGCGGTCAGCAGTTCTCTCACGCCCGGCGCCGGGGCGACTTTAATTTGATAGGTATTCATTTTTTTCAAGCGGCGGCCACGTTTAACCACTACCTCCACCGCCAGAGAAAATCCCGTTTTTATCAACGAAAACGCTTTGCGGGCTACTGCCGCATTTTCCGTAGTAAACGTAAGGCCCAAATTCTTATTGCCCCCGATGAGTAATGTTCCGCCCATACGCAGAAGCGCAGCCAGCTCGGCAATGCGGCAACAGTCACTCTCTCCCTGGACGCGGGCCAATTCGTTTTTGACCTCTGTCGCATAAGACGCCATTGCCGTACCTCCTTTTTGTCAGCAGCCATCCTTGCGTTCCCGCAAGGTATCTGCGATAAGATAATGATCTAAAAGAGCCATGTGCTCCGCATGCGGTCGCAGTCGGTAGATAATCGAAACAAGAGTGCGGCACAATTTCAGCGGGTCATGCCGAACCACGTCGCTTTCAGAAATAACATCCGCTCGGAACGCTTTTACGCCCATCTTTTCAATCCGCTCCACATCGGCCTCAACCGGAGCCGCCCCTTGATTGGCGTAGACGTTTTGCAGCGATTTCGCCACTGGCTGACCATTAACCAAAACATAGTCCAAAATCCCTGCACCTGCATGCTGAAGAAGCGCTTCGACATGATCGGAGGCTGTATAGCCGTCGGTTTCTCCCGGCTGGGTCATTACATTACAGATATAAATTTTGGCTGCTTTGCTGGCTTTAAGTTCCGCCGCCACTTCTTGTATCAACAGGTTTGGCAGCACGCTGGTATATAAGCTTCCCGGCCCGATCAAAATCGCATCCGCTTCGCGAATTGCTTGTAACGAGCTAGCTACAGGCGCCGCGTCTTCAGGCACTAGACGCACTCTTTGAATCGCCTGCCCAGCCAAGGGAATATTAGATTCGCCTTCTACCGTCGTTCCATCCGCCAATTCGGCTTGCAAGCGCACCGGCGCTTCCGTTGAAGGAAGAACACGCCCTCTCACAGCCAAAACCTTGCTGGATGCCGCCAACGCGCCTTCCACGCTGCCAACGACTTGATTCATAGCGGCAATAAAAAGATTGCCGAAACTGTGTCCGGCCAAACTGCCATGTCCCCCAAAGCGATGTTGAAACAGTTTTTCCATCAGCGGTTCCGTATCCGCTAAGGCAACCAAGCAGTTACGCAAGTCCCCTGGCGCTACTACGCCCAAATCCTCCCGAATTCGCCCGGAAGAGCCTCCGTCATCCGCTACCGTCACAATCGCCGTAACATTGCTTGTTACGCTTTTAATGCCTCGCAACAACACAGATAAGCCTGTACCACCGCCGATGACTACAATATTAGGGCCCCGTTTTAAACGGCGCTGTGCAAAAATCCGATCTATAAACTTTTCCGATCCATCGGGGATCAGAGCGCCAATAACGGAGCGAATAATCTGTCTAGTGGCAAACAGCATAGAACCAAGTCCCAGCGCCAATACAGATAAACCAGCCAAAAAAGTAATTGTATAGTAATAGCTGCCCGTCGCTAAATAGACGGTTTTGAATAGCCATTCTTCCAAATAACCAACATATTGGTAGTTTAGGACCAGAGACATTCCTACGCTTACTAAAATCGTTCCCAAGGAAAATAAGAAAAACCAACGTTTCAGGCGAATGCCGGGGTAGAGCCACTTCAAAAAATCCATTGTGTCACCTCAGCATTTCATTTCCGGTTCCGGCAGGTTGTGCCGAATATCGCGATGTTCAATCGTAATTTTATAACCATGATTGCGCAGCCGTTCATATAATTTCTGCGCAATATACACGGATCGGTGCATTCCGCCGGTACAACCAATGGCTATAATCAGATGGCTTTTCCCTTCGTCGACGTAATGAGGAATTAGATAGTCTACAAAGGACCATAAGCGCTCCTGAAACTGCTGTGATACCGGCCATTTGGCAATATACTCTCCTACTTCGGGAGTCACCCCGCTCTTGCGGCGTAAATTTTCCACATAAAAGGGATTGGGTAAAAAGCGCACATCAAACACCATGTCCGCATCCAATGGCAGCCCATGCTTAAAGCCAAAAGAAACCACCGTAATGGACATTCTCTGCATCTGCGCCCCTGTAGCGAATAAGCTTGTCAATTTTTCCCGCAGCTTTGTCGTCGCCATCCCGGTAGTATCAATCACATGGGTTGCCCTACCGCGAATGGGTTCCAACCTTGCTCGTTCACGAACAATGCCGTCGCTGACCCGCCCTTGCGCCGCCAACGGATGCCGACGACGCGACTCTTTGTAACGCCGGATTAAAACCTCGTCCGAAGCCTCTAAAAAGAGAACCTCATAAATCTGGCCTTGCTTTTCCATTTCTTCCAAAACCTGCGCCAACGTATCGAAAAACTCCCGGCCACGGATATCCACTACTAGGGCAATCCGACTGACTTTCCCTGCCGACTGCGAACAAAGCTCAGCAAACTTGGGAATCAAGGCCGGCGGCAGATTATCGACACAAAAATAGCCCAAATCTTCCAGGGCGCGCACAGCCTGCGTCTTACCAGCGCCAGACATACCTGTAATGATTACCAGGCGAAATTCTTCCATTGCCATGCTGCCTACGCCCCCTCATCATACGAATCATCTCAACTAGTATTATAGAATATCAGTTAAAAAAAGGCAAAGCAATGGGAAAACTAGCAGGTTCACGATACTCTTTGAGCGAATTAACAAATTACAAAGAATGAAAGAGCGCGAAGTTATAAGATTTACACAGAGAATCAGAAAAAACAGAGGTAACAGAGAGAAAAGCAAGGTTGAACAGAAGAACCAGAGTCACTCGAGGGTACAAATGAGGGTTACGAGGGACGGTTAATCTCTCGTAAAATCCAATTAAGGCACCATCACTTCCCTATGAGGCCGATGTTTTAATGAGCGCTCCGACACGGCAAGAAAATTTTTCGCCTGGCGTGCTGTAAGCTGCGAATAAAGTAGTGGCCGAATAAAAATAAGGAGGCGTCGCTATGAGCTTTGGGACTCGCTTGCTTATGCTTTTACTGGTAACTCTTCTTCCCTTTTCCCCTTGTTGGGCCCAACAAGCCGATACGGCTTCGCCCCTGCACCGAGTTCTTTTCCTCCACTCGTACAGCCCTGAATTCTCTTGGGTACGCGATATTGAACGCGGTGTGTTGGAGGAATTAGAACCACATCCGGAGGTTGCTTATTATTTTGAATATCTGGATACAAAACATTTTTGGGGCAAGGAGTATTTGAATGCCTTGGTCCCTTCCTTGCGTTATAAATACGCACATCTACCATTAAGCGCAGTGGTGGTTTCCGATGACAATGCATTTCTGTTTGCCTTAGAGCACCAGCAAGACTTATTCCCTCATACGCCAATCGTATTTTGCGGCCTTAATGATTTTGATCCTTCTCTGCTGCAAACAACCCCCTGGCTGACAGGGGTCGAAGAAAAGGTTGACGTGGCTGGCACTCTGCAAGCCGCTTTGCGTTTACGCCCGAATGCAAAAAAGCTGCTTATTATTACAGATCGAACCATAGTAGGCCACTCAACCCGTCGCTTGGCCTTGGAAGCGTTGACCGCCCTGCCGCCTACGCTTTCCTATCAGCTCCTTGACGACGCCACGCTGGAAGAAGTGCTGCAAGCAGCGCACGCGCTTTCTGCCGACGACATCATCCTTCACCTTATTTTCAACATAGACCGCAACGGGCGTATGTTCACCAATGACGAAAGCTTGCAACTGGTTGCTAAGGAAAGCGCCGCTCCAGTTTTTGGCCTCTGGGATACCGCTATCGGCCATGGTCTTGTTGGGGGGTTGCTTACCAGCGGCTATACGCAAGGAAAAGAAGCCGGCTCTTTAGTGCGGCAAATTATTTTTGAAAACAAAGCGCCTAGCCAATTTCCTGTCATTAGCGAATCTGTGAATCGTTATGCTTTTGATTATCGGCAACTAACCGCGCACGGCTTGGACGTAGAAGCGCTTCCTCCTGGCAGCAAAGTGCTTTTCCGGGAGCCTTCTTTCTACGAAGCAAACCGGACCCTGGTCTGGAGCGTCAGCGCTGTCATTCTGCTGCTAACCATCCTGGTCATTTCTTTACTCTTCAACATCCGTCATCGTCGGCGCGTAGAAAATGAAATACGTCTGCTAAATCTGCATCTGGAAGAGAGAGTAGAAGAGCGCACCCAGTCCCTACAGGAGGCCAACAACAGCTTAAATCGTACAATGGATGATTTGCAAAAAGCCAGAGGCCATCTGGTAGAAGCCGAAAAAATGGCTGCTCTGGGCGGACTGGTTTCCGGCGTAGCTCATGAAATCAACACGCCTGTAGGCAATAGCATCACGGCTGCCTCCTTCTTGGCCGGACGCACCCAAGAACTACTGCAAAAGCTCAAGGAAAATCAAATGAAGCGTTCGGAATTGGAAGATTTTCTTGACACTAGCGCTAAGAGCGGCGAAATCATTGTTGGTAATTTAAACCGGGCGTCGGAACTTATCCGCACATTCAAGCAAACTGCCGTTGACCAGCAAGTGGAAGAAAAACGCCTAGTCAACATGCTCACGTATTTGCATGAAGTGCTGCTGAGTTTACGGCCTCGTCTGAAAAAAACGAAGCACACCATTGAACTTGATTGCCCTGACGATCTTAATGTCACGATCTACCCCGGCGCATTATGGCAAATTCTCACCAACTTCATCATGAACACCTTGGTCCACGCTTACGAGCCGGACGAAGCCGGTCTCATTCAGATCGCCGTTTCTTTAGAAGAGCAACAACTTACTTTGCGCTATCGGGACAACGGCAAAGGAATGCCGGAAGAAGTACAGAAGAAAGTATTTGAACCATTCTTTACCACTAAACGCGGCAGCGGAGGTACGGGGCTGGGCCTGCATATCGTCTATAACTTGGTTGTTTTTAAGTTGAAAGGAACTATTCTCTGCCACAGCACGCCTGGTAAAGGAACCGAATTCATTATTACCGCCCCGCTCAATCCGGAAGGAGGTATCTAAGCATGCACGAAGACGAACTTCTTTTTGCCGATGAACATCCCCCTGCTGCACCCGAAACCGAACATCCTCCATGGAACATTCTCATTGTTGACGATGACGAAGAAGTGCACACCGTCACCAAACTGGTATTAAGCAATTTTTCTTTTGCCGGACGGCCTCTGCAGTTTCACAGTGTCTATTCCGCAGCGGAAGGGCGAGATTTTCTTCTCAAACACGATGATGTCGCAGTCATTTTTTTGGATGTCGTCATGGAGGAAGTCGACTCCGGCCTTAAATTAGTACATGTCATCCGAAGGGAACTGCAAAACCAATTAGTCCGCATCATTCTACGCACCGGACAACCCGGTCACGCCCCAGAAGCGCGGGTCATTGTAGACTATGACATCAACGACTATAAGGAAAAAACAGAACTCACTTCACAAAAGCTGATCACTACTTTAATTACTGCTTTGCGTTCTTATCGGGATCTGATTACCATTGAACGCAACAAAAACGGCTTGGAACAAATTGTCCAGTCATCACCGGAAATTTTCCGTCTCCAATCCCTACAGAATTTTGCCGCAGGCGTCTTAACTCAATTATCAGCTTTACTTTATTTAGATCGCAACAGTCTCTATCTCAAAACAGCTAGTTTCGCAGCTTCTTCAGAGGAAAACGGCTTTCACATTTTAGCGGCTACAGGCCATTTCTCCAACGATCCGGCGCCGCCGCACATCACCGATCTGGTTCGGCAACGATTGCAGCCAGCCTTGCAAGGACAGCGCAGCGTTTACGCCGCTGACCATTTTGTCCTTTACTGGCGGGGCCCGGTTGCCGGCGCGTATTTAATCTATATGGAAGGTACGCCGCCGATGAACGATTTAGACCGCCAGTTGCTAGACATCTTCTGCCTCAATGTTTCAGCGGCCTTTGAAAATCTCCATTTGCACCACCAAATGGACCTCACCCGCCAAGAAATGCTCTTCCTGCTCATGGAAGCGGCGGAAACTCGCTCCAAAGAAACAGGGCACCATGTTCGCCGGGTTGGAGAATACTCCGCTCTTTTAGGACAATGGTACGGTTTGGACGAAGCCGAAGTAGAGCTGCTACGAATGGCTGCGCCTATGCATGACATCGGCAAGCTAGGTATTACTGACAACATATTGCACAAACCCGCCCGGCTCACAGAGGAAGAATTCGACTCCATGAAGCGCCATACCATCATCGGCCACGATATGCTCAGCCACTCCGGCCTTGACGTGCTGCGCGCCGCCTCCATTATCGCCTTACAACATCATGAACACTTTGACGGCAGCGGTTATCCCAACGGCCTGTCTGGATACAACATTCATTTACACGCTCGTATTACCATCATCGCCGACGTGTTTGACGCTCTCAGCTCCAGCCGGAGCTATAAAATCCCCTGGACGCTCGACCATACCCTGGAACATCTGCGCACACACAGCGGCAGTCATTTCGACCCGGCTTTGATTGACCTGTTCATGAATCATCTCGAAGAAATTCTAGAAGTGCAAAAAAGTTTACAAGATGTACCTCCCTCGGATACGCCGCGCTTTGATCCGAAAACAGGAGTTCTGTAACGACTATACGAAAAAACGAGCAATGAGACGCCTATAGCAAGGCACTCATTGCTCGTTTTTATCTCAGCACATATTTTTCAATAGCCAAGGCGACGCCATCCCGGTTGTTGTCCTCTGTTACCGCATCCGCGACTTCTTTTACTTTGTCGTCGGCATTATCCATAGCTACTCCTAGGCCCGCATAGGTCAGCATAGCCATATCATTTTCCGAATCTCCCAGTACCATAATATCTTGTTGAGAAATCCCCAAACGCTTGGCCAGCATCGCAACGCCTCGGCCTTTATTTACCGCTGGATTCACCATCTCGATCATATGGTTTTTAGCTCGCGTAAAGCACACTGTATCGCCAAAGCGCTCTTTCAGCACGGGCGTAATAGCGTCTAAATGTTCCGGTTCCGCCAACGTCAAAAGCTTAAGGGGCTCCTTGGTAGGCGCAAATACGTCCTCGCCTACCACATGCGGTGAAATACCGGACACCGCTTCATACGCGCGGGCCTCCGCCGAATAGTCTCGCACATAAAATTCGTCATCGACATACGTCTGAATATACCAGCCGCGCTCGCGAAAATACGCCAACACCGCCAACGTAGTATCCATGGGCAGCAATTCTTCATGCCAAACCTCGCCGGAGCGGCAAGACTTTACCAAGGCGCCGTTATAGGTAATCAACGGCACATCTACGCCCAATTGTTCCGCGAACGGTTTAGCCGACTGAAACATGCGCCCCGTGGCTATTGTCACCGTCACTCCTTGTTGCTGCGCCGCTTGAATTGCCTTCGCCGTTCTTGGTGAAACTTCCAGCTTATCTGTCAACAACGTCCCATCCATATCGATTGCTACTAATTGAATTGCCAAATTGCCACATCCTTTTCGGAATACGTTTCACACAGAGCAACAGAGAAATGCCCGAGAAAAGCCAGAGAATAAGGATTGAACAAGAGTCTCGGGAGAACCTGAGGGCATGACTGAGGATTCGAAGCAATGTTTTATCAGGAGATTGCCGCGTCGCCGCGCTCCTCGCAATGACGCAAAGCTTGTTAGTTTTCATCAAACATAGCCTACTTGCTTCCAAGCCGTCTTTAAGGTCATTGCGAATGCAATGAAGCAATCTCCTCGTGCATTTTTAAATTAAAATAATGCTACTCCTTCGGGCCCTCACGCGACTCCGGTTCTCTTGTTCAATCCTGTTCCGTTACCGGTCTTGGATATACACGGACAGCAGGCAGCTGCACAAGGTCACTACGCCCATGCTTAAAAACGGCAAAAACAAACCGCTTACCTGCACGCCCGGCAGCACCTTGAGCAACGCCGCTGGCGTCACCAAATTCGTTAAAAAAGTTAACCCGCCCAAAGTACGCCACGAAATAGGACAACTCATTTTGCAAAGAATGGTGCGCACCAAGCCATTGGCTATCCCCACCACCAACGAAGCCGCTAATAAGCACCAAAACGTATCGACAAAAATTTCCGGCAGCCATTCTACCATCCAATACAAAATGACTGCATTAACTATGATACGCAAAAGCAAGCCGCACACAACGATCCCTTCCTCACTGCAAAAATCATCGTCCTCTTTGGACATTATTGCTTCTATTATACCGTGCTTCTCCCTTGTCTGCCAATTACTATTCTGTCATTTTAGCTGTCAAGGTTGCGCTCTAAAAACAACAAGGCCTCCTTCAATTCCAAACCGCCTCCAAAGCCGCCCAGCTTACCGCCGGAAGCCACAACCCGGTGACAAGGAACCACGATAGGAATACGGTTAGCGTGCATAGCTCCGCCGACAGCGCGCGCCCCCTGCTCTACGCCGATCGCCCTCGACACCTCTCCATAGCTGCAAACGCAGCCATAAGGAACCGAGGCTACATACCGCAACGCTTTCTCCTGAAAAGATGTATATCCCCGCCAATCCAAGGGTACGTCGAAAACTACAGGAAAACCTTGGAAATAGGTTTGCAGTTGAGCCGCCAACGCCTCCCAGGCTAACTCCGCCATATCCTCCGCCTGCAAGTCCTGCGCCGCTGTCGGGGAAAACCGCAGGTCCGCCCAAGCCTCTTTTTCTGTTTTGCGGGGAAAACCAAGTTCCCAAAGTCCTCGAGACGACCACAAAGATGTCATCACCCCCCAAGATGTGGAGAAGGTTCTAGCAGCCAATTCGATTTTTACCATAAAATATCCTCTGCTACGTCCTCTACTG
Source organism: Anaeromusa acidaminophila DSM 3853 (assembly GCF_000374545.1). Classification (NCBI taxonomy): domain Bacteria; kingdom Bacillati; phylum Bacillota; class Negativicutes; order Selenomonadales; family Sporomusaceae; genus Anaeromusa; species Anaeromusa burkinensis. The sequence continues at coordinate 41,095 of NZ_KB894585.1, read as the reverse complement.
ACGCGGTACCAGTCATGATCATCGCCGCCTGCAATTCCGCCGCCATTTGCTCTAAAAGTAGCGCAACCCCAGCAGCGCCGCCTACGGCGCCAACCGTCAGCGGACGTCCAATCAAAACAGCGTCGGCGCCCAAAGCCAGCATTTTCAGCACATCCGTACCACTACGTACGCCGCCATCTACCAGCACCGTCAACGCGCCATCCACAGCTTCTACAATCTCCGGCAGCACCTCTGCCGTACCAGGCGTATGATCCAGCACCCGTCCGCCGTGATTGGAAACGACAATACCGTCAACTCCCGCCCAAGCGCAAGCTTCGGCATCGGCTTCCGTCATAATTCCTTTCACAAAGAATGGTAGCGGCGCATGGCGTTTTAACTCCGCCAATTGTTCTTTCGTTTTTGGCCCAACCCGCTGACCCGCGCGAGTCATGTTAATCAACGCCGCTGCATCCAGATCCATACCAACTGCAATCGCACCAGCGGCTGCGGCTTCCTGCATTTTCTCTAAAACCGCCTCATTATCCCTGGGCTTCAAGACGGGAATTCCCTGGCCGCCGGCCAAACGAACCGCCTCCAAGCCGCCGTTAAATACGCCCGGATTAGGACCGTCGCCGGTCATGCCCAACGTTCCCGCCTGGAGGCAGCCGTTCACAATAGCCGCTGCATACTCGGCTTCCGGCAAGAAATCATTTAAATTGAATGCAATACCGCCAATGGGCGCTCCCAAAATCGGCATTGTCAGCTCTTGTCCAAAAATCGTGCAGCTCAGCTTCGGCTCACTGATCTGGTGCACTACGCGCTGCTGCAGCCGATGCAAAGCCAGCGCCTGCATATTGCTTTGAAAAGCCGCTCCGGTTCCAAGGCCGCCCATGCCGGGAACCTCTCCGGCGCAGGCCACGCCATTACAAATTTTGCACACCCGGCAAGCCTTGCCAAAACGCTCCCGCGCGGCTTCACGTAATGAATTCATGTCCATAAAATCATCCTTCTTTCTATGTATAGATTTTAATTTAAACAGGAGTAAAGGGAGTAAAAAGAGGGTACAAATGAGGGCTATCGGGTATAGTTTTATTGTAATAATACACAAGGAGTTTTCGTTATCAGAACCTAAGAGGGCCACTGATTTAATAGCGCCCCGGCAAACCAAGAGATTTTTGCGTCAGACGCGAAAGAAAACGTAGGAATAGCGGCGCTATGCCGAGGCTTTCTGACAATGTCTGGAGGAAAAAGATCCGGTTTGCCGCGGGATGCAAATGAATCAGTGGCTCTCTAAACAAAAAAGCCTGTTCCGTATTTCGCGACGGAACAGGCTTTTTCCTTTTAAGAGATGGCTTAGATTACTTTCATATCCGCAAGAACTTGGTTCATCTTGCGAACAGCAGCAGCGCTCTTCTCGAAGAGATCTTTTTCTTCTGCATTGAGTTTGTAGTCAATGATTTCTTCACAGCCGTTTTTACCTACAACGACCGGAACGCCGATGCAGATGTCTTCCTGGCCGTATTCGCCTTCAAGGGAAACACAGCAAGGGAATACTTTCTTCTCGTCGCGAACGATGGACTCTACCAGCATAGCTGCAGCAGCGCCCGGAGCGTACCAAGCGGAAGTACCCAGAAGCTTGGTCAGCGTAGCGCCGCCAACCATGGTGTCAGCAGCAACTTTTTCCAAAGCAGCGGCATCGAGGAACTGGGATACCGGCAAACCATTGTAGGTAGCCAAACGAGTCAACGGAATCATGGTGGTGTCGCCATGACCGCCAATAACGGTTCCCTGAACGTCGGTCAACGGACGGCCCAGAGCCTGGCTGAGATAGTACTTGAAGCGAGAGCTGTCCAGCGCGCCGCCCATGCCGATTACGCGGTTTTTCGGCAAGCCAGTAGCTTTCAAGGTCAGATACGTCATGGTATCCATCGGATTGCTGACGATGATCAAGATAGCATTCGGAGAATGCTTGAGAATGTTTTCAGCAACCGTTTTGACGATACCGGCATTGGTGCCGATCAGTTCTTCACGGGTCATGCCAGGTTTACGCGGCAAACCGGAAGTGATGACAACCACTGCGGAACCGGCTGTTTTTGCATAATCATTAGTGCTTCCTACTACACAGGTGTCAAAGCCAAGTAGAGGCGAAGTCTGCATCATGTCCATGGCTTTGCCTTCGGAAACGCCTTCTTTGATATCAAGGAGTACCACTTCGCTGGCAATCTCGCGAATAGCCAGAACGTTTGCGCATGTTGCGCCTACATTGCCTGCACCGACGACTGTAACTTTCATCTTATATGTACCCTCCTTTTAATTGTTCGACCGCTGCTTAAGAGCAACTTGCCGAAAGTGAACTTTAATAAAACTACGTAATAATTTTAACAAAATAACTTTTTAAAAGCAACGATAGGAACGGTAGGAATAATTGTATACAAGTATACAAAGTTGTTTTCCTTTTATTTTCTTACCATGCAGCTACACAACCGTCCGCCCGCGACTCTGTCGCACCCGCTAAAGCGCCAGCATCGCTCCTCCAAATAATTTGTCCTCTGCCGAAAGAAGCAACATCCATAGAAACGCGCACCTCATGCCCCCTTCGAGACAATGCCGCTGCAATATGCTGCGGAAAATGCGGTTCTACTTCGATCGTTCTGCCGCCTGTCCACTGCCAACGCGGCGCATCCAAAACCGCCTGCGGATTTAAGCGCTGATCGATGGAGCGCACTACTACCTGCAAATGACCTTGCGGCTGCATAAAGGCCCCCATAACCCCAAAAGGCCCCACTGGTTGCTCATCCTTGCTGATAAAGCCGGGAATGATCGTATGGTAAGGCCGTTTGCCCGGCGCTAAGCAATTAGGATGCCCTTCTTCCAAATTAAAATTACATCCCCGATTATGGAGGGCGATGCCAGTGCCTGGCACTACTAACCCGGAGCCGAATCCCTGATAATTGCTTTGAATGAAAGACACCATCATTCCTTCTGCATCGGCCGCCGCCAAATATACCGTGCCGCCAGACTCCGGATTTCCGGCAATCGGCAAAATAGCCTTTTCGCCAATCAATTTGCGCCGTTCCGCCGCATATGCCGGGTCCAACAAGCTTTCCGCTGTTACTTGCATGTTCTTTGGATCCGCCAAATACGCTTTAGCATCCGCAAAAGCCAGCTTCAGCGCTTCCATTTGCCGATGATACCATTCTACCGACTCCACGCAAGTCATATCGAAACCCTTTAAAATTTCCAACGCAGATAAAGCCACAAAGCCGTGCCCGTTGGGAGGAATCTCCCATACATCATACCCGCGGTAATGCACGCGCAGCGGATGTACCCACTCCGGCTGAAAAGCGGCCAAATTCTCCGCTGTCAGCGGCGCAGCAAAACGTGCGGCAAAATCCCCGATACGCTGCGCTAAAGCCCCCCGATAAAAGGATTCACAGCCGGTCTGCCCTAACTCTTCCAAGGTCGCGGCATGCTCCGGCAATTGTACCAACTCTCCGGCCTGCGGCGGCCGTCCATGAGGCGCAAAGGTATGGAACCAAAAGCGAAATTCCTCTCCTTCCAGTTCTCTTGAAAACAGCTGATACTGTTTTTGCCAAGCCGCGGCAACCGTAGGCGATACAACAAAGCCATTGCGAGCATAGGAAATAGCCGGTGCTAACACCTTGGGCAAAGGCATGCGGCCAAAACGTTTCGATAAGGCTGCCCAGGCAGCCGGAGCCCCCGGCACAGTAACCGGATGCCAGCCAAAACGAGGCATGGCTTTATATCCCTGCTTTCCCAAAGACGCAGCATCGGCTTTTTGCGCTGCCGGACCGCTGCCGTTCAAGCCAAATAAACCGCCATGAACCCAAACCAATGCAAAAGCATCGCCGCCGATGCCATTGGAGCAAGGCTCTACAACTGTCAAACAAGCCGCCGTTGCAATCGCGGCATCCACCGCATTGCCTCCTTCGCGCAAGATTTGCAGCCCCGCCTGCGCCGCTAATTGCTGCGAAGTCGCTACCATGCCTCTAGCTCCATACGTCACCATGCGCCGCGACGCATAGGGATATTCCATCGGATCAAATCGCACGTTTTCTCCTCCTTCTTTTTCATTCCCCATATGTACCCAGGCGCTATTACAGCGCCTGGAGCTTGCACATTATTTAGCTCAGAGTAAACCGGCCATCGTTCACGCCGAACAAAATGTCCGGGTCATCCTCTGTGTGAATGTTAATCTGAGTCGACACATCACAGTCCTTGGTCGTATATTGCACATGATAGACATGAAGTTGGTAAATCACTAAATTCGGGTCTCCAGGGCCAGTGAAATAGTGGCTCATATCCGGCATTTCCCGAAACATCTTTTCTTTAAACGTAGTTACTTCCGCCGGATCCATACTGTTGTAAACGTCCAGACGCCCGCTAATGCGAACTACTTCCTGCTCATCCCCAACAAAGCAAATTTCAACCCGGTCATGATGATGAATTTCGTCGACTTTTTTAGTAAGCAAGCGGCTAAACAGCCAAATACGCCCATGTTCGCAAACATACGGTTTCATAGGGCGAACTCGCGGCTGCTCGCCATCCAGGGTAGCCAAGAAGCCTTTGTTTTTCCTTACAATATCCAGAACTTCCTTTTCATACATACTAATGCCCCCTTTCTGCCAAAAAGAGAAAACGAAACAAAATTCCTCCTTCACCTCCCCCTTTTTATGCTATAATGAAAAATTCGCCTAAAAATAATCAATTTCCTTCTCATTTTCTGCGTAGATACATTTGTTTTTCAATTTTTAAAATATTATGCTTATAAAAAGAGACACACAAAAGGCAGCTCCTCAGAGCTGCCTTTAATTGGTTCTACCTTATGCTTTTTCGAAGTCGTCCTTGCCTACGCCGCAAAGGGGGCAAACCCATTCCGCCGAGATGTCCTCAAAGGCAGTGCCCGGAGCCACGCCGTTGTCCGGATCTCCGGTTGCCGGATCATAGACATAACCACATACTGTACAGGTCCATTTTTCCATGATAATTCCTCCTTTTTTTATAAAGGTTATTCACAAATCATGATTTTATTTTACCATATCCTTCGCTTCTTGGGAACTGGCAAATTAACAAAGTCTATTTTATGTCGTCACCACCGGCGCGAAGAACCGCCCCCGCCGCCGCTGCCGCCTCCATATCCGCCTCCACCGCCGCCGCCACGCAGGCGAAGCAAAGAAAGGATCAGATACGTAAAGGTTCCCCCAAACACAGTCCAGTCCAAAATCAGCAAGCCAACCAAGGCGGCCGCTCCTAGAATTTTCGCCCACCAAGGCCATCCATCCCACGGATAACTGTCTGCTTGCGCTTTAGCAGTTGCACTTTGAGGAGAACTTTTCAATTCCAGCTTATATTCCTTAGCTACTTCCTGCACAACCGCCCGGTAACCATTAACAATGCCTTTGTCATAATCTCCATTCTGGAAATACGGCACCATATACTCGTCCTGCAATTGACCGGTTTTAGCATCAGGAAGCGCGCCTTCCAGACCATACCCCACTTCAACGCGAGATACCTTATCATCAACCGCAACTAAAATCAGCACGCCGTTATTCAACTGCTTATCGCCAAGCCCCCACGTGCGCAAAACCTCTAAGGCATAGTCTTCCGGCTCTGCACCTTCCAGACTGCGAACCGTCAGCACGACTACCTGCGCTTTGGTCTTAGCCGCCAAACTGGCTCCTAGCTTTTGCAGGCGCTCCTTGGATGCCGGCTGCATCACTCCAGCCAAATCCTGCACGTAAATCGAAGACGAAGGCTTGGGCGGAATGGAAGCCGCCGCCTGCACCGGCAAAGCCAATGCTATTAATGCAAAGCAAAAGAGAAGAAAACCTGCAAGCCAGCGTTTCATGCCGCACCTCCTTCCGCTTAGGTAATGGTCGGTTTACTTACAATTCCGCCAAAAGGGATCTTTTTCTCTCAAACTCCATTAAGGAGGCCGATTTTTTAACGAGCACTCCAGCACGCCAAAGAATTTTTTCGTATGGCTAGAAAGAAGGCCGCAGAAATAGCGGCGCTATTTCGAGGTTTTCTGACAACGCCAGACGGAAAAAGGGCTGCCGTGCTGCGAGATGCGAATAAAACAGCAGCCGACTAGAACTTAACCTGCGGTACTTGCTTAGCCCCTTCTTCGGCCTTGAAGTACTCGCGCTGGCCAAAGCCTAGCATGCCCGCAAACATGCTCTGCGGGAACGTTTTAATTTTAGTATTGTACCCTTGAACCGCGTCGTTATAATCCTTACGCGCAACGGCAATGCGGTTTTCCGTGCCAGCCAGTTCATCCTGCAAAGCGCGGAAATTCTTGTCCGCCTTCAAGTTCGGATAATTCTCCGCAATCGCCAATAAGCGGCTCAAAGCGCTGTTCATTTCTCCGGCTGCAGCTGCTTTATCGCCGACCCCTTGAGCGCCGACCAACTTGGAGCGAGCATCAGATACCGCTTGAATAGCCGCTTGCTCATGAGCTGCGTAGCCTTTCACGGTATTAACCAGATTGGGAATCAAATCCGCCCGCCGCTGCAGCTGGTTGTCCACCTGACTCCATTTGCCGTTTACCGTCTCGTTCATGCCCACCAATCCATTATAAGTAGACACGCCGAAAATGGCTACAAGCGCCACCAGCACAATTGCAATAATGGCTCCTTTGTTCATCTTAACTCCTCCTAAGTAGTTTTTTGAAATTCTCCATGTGGTTTTTAAAACCATATGCTTATTTTCACCGATTTTTCTACTTTTGTCAAGAATACTTCGCCAAGGAACGCCTTACACCTGCTCATCGGGTCGATATTCCCTGCGAAAAAAATCATATACCGCCTGCGCCGCCGTACGATCCATGCCATCAACTCCAACTAATTCTTCCAAGCTTGCCTTGCGCAAAGCTTCCAAAGTACCGAAAGCCGACCATAATGCCTTACGGCGTTTCGGACCAATGCCGGAAATATGATCCAAAACAGAAACCAAATTACGTTTACCTCGCAGCTTGCGATGGTATGAGACAGCAAAGCGATGCGCTTCATCGCGCAAACGCTGCAGTAGGTACAACGATTCTGAGCGTTCCGGCAAAATCAAAGGCTCCTTGTCCGCCTCTCGAAAGACCCATTCAAACTGCTTCGCCAGCGAAATAACGTTCATCTCTAAACCTACGCCGCGAATGACCTCCAGCGCGCTAGATAATTGCCCCTTGCCGCCGTCTATAACAATCAAATCCGGCAGCGGCTCCGCTGCTTCGCCATACCGACGCAGCAATACTTCCTGCATGGATAGGAAGTCATCCGGCTTGCCTTCCACCGTTCGCAGCTTAAAGCGACGGTAATCTTCCTTCTTAGGTTGGCCGTCTTCAAAAACAACCATTGACGCTACGGTTTCCGCACCCTGGATATGGGAGATGTCAAAGCACTCCATACGCTGCGGCGGCCTCGGCATTTCTAAAAATTGCTGCAGCTGCTCCACCGCTCCCGTAGTCCGTTCCATTTCCCTGAGCAGCTCACCCTCTTTGAGAGCCAGCACCGCTCGGGCATTGTCTTCGGCCATCAAAAGCAACGCATGCTTGCCGCCCCGCTTTGGTACATGCAGTTCCACTTTACTTTGACGTACTTCCGTCAGCCAGCGTTCCAGTACTTCTTGATAAGAAAGTTCAAACGGCAGCAATACTTCTGGCGGCACGAACGCCACCCTTGCATAATACTGCTCTAAAAACGCTTCCAACGCCACCTCTTTTTCTTCGTCCGCTGCGCCCTGTAAAAAGAAATGCTCTCTTCCAATCAGCTTTCCTCCACGCACTTGCAGTACTTGCACGCATACTCCGGCATGCGAATGCGCCAGCCCCAAAACGTCCTGGTCGCCCCCGGCGGTCACTATGTTTTGCTTCTCCGTCAGCTTTTCCACCGCCGCCAATTGATCCCGCAACCGCGCCGCTTCTTCAAAGCGCAGTTCCTCCGCCGCCTGAAGCATGTTTTTTTTCAACTGCCGCAACAGCTTATCCCCTCGTCCTTCCAGAAGCATCATCACCGCATCCACCATGCGCCTGTATTCTTCCTTGTCTACTTTCCCGCTACACGGCGCCACACAACGTTTGATATGATACTCCAGGCATGGACGCCGCGCCTCCATAGTTCGGCAATTGCGCAACAGAAACAAAGACCGAACCAAGCGCAACATTTCATGAACCGCTCCAGCATCCGCATAGGGCCCGAAATAACGAGCGCCGTCTTTCACCAACCTGCGGGTGATATGCACCCTCGGATAATCGTCTTCTAAGGTTACCTTAATGTAAGGATAGGTCTTGTCATCTTTTAAGCTGATATTATAACGCGGCCTATGCTTTTTAATTAGATTGCATTCTAGAATGAGAGCTTCCACTTCGTTAGCTGTCAAGATATATTCCAGCGATTCAATTTTAGCCACTAGGGCCATGGTTTTAACCGAGTGATTCCGATTGCTTTGAAAATAAGAACGCACACGATTCTTTAGACTGACCGCTTTACCTACATATAGAATTCTTTCTTGCGCATCTCTCATGATGTAGACTCCAGGCGAACCCGGCAAATGCGCTAATTGCTCTTGCAACACTTCGTTCATAATTATGCACCTTTCACGCTGCACACCATCAAAAAGACAATGGTAGGTTTTATCCAGAAAACAGCTAACACTTTTTACAAATTTCGCAATATTCAGCTTGCATTTTTGTGTACCCTGTATACTTACTCGCAGTCGTTGTGAAAAAATACACAATAGAATATAATATACCCAGGGTCATTTTAAAACATGGGAGGTCTATTCGGATGTTTAACAGAGTTCTTATCGCCAATCGCGGCGAAATCGCCATTCGTGTTATTCGCGCCTGTCAGGAATTAGGGATTGAAACGGTGGCAGTCTATTCCGACGTCGACGCTCATTCTCTCCATGTACAGCTGGCGGACTACGCCTACAACATCGGTCCAGCTGATGCTTCACTCAGCTACTACAATGCTGAAGCCATCATTTCCGCCGCTAAAATGGCCAAAGCAGACGCCATCCACCCCGGTTACGGGTTCCTCTCCGAAAATGCGGATTTCGCGCAAATGGTTATTGACGCCGGCATGATTTTTGTCGGACCCCATCCAGAAACCATCCGCAAAGTCGGTAACAAAGACGCCGCTCGTTTAGCAATGAAACAAGCCGGCTTACCGATGACCGTAGGCAGCGAAATCGTCCGCGAAGCGGAAGACGCCTACGCGCAGGCCGAAGCCATTGGCTACCCGGTTATTTTAAAGCCCGTAGCAGGCGGCGGCGGCAAGTCCATGTTCGTAGCTCATAATAAGGAAGAAATGACTTCCGCTCTCAATAAAGTCGATTTGAAATCCAGAGATTTTTACTTAGAAAACTATATTGATCAAGCTCGTCATATCGAAGTGCAGATCATGGCCGATAACTACGGCAACATCCTTCATCTCGGCGAACGCGAATGCTCTTTGCAGCGCCGCAACCAGAAGATTTTGGAAGAAGCGCCGTCCAGCGCCTTAACGCCCGAAATGCGCCACAAAGTGGGGCAGTTGGCCATCCGTGCCGCCAAAAGCATCTATTACACCAATGTCGGAACTGTAGAATTCCTTATGGATATCAAAACTGGCAGATTTTATTTTATGGAAATCAATCCCCGCATCCAGGTAGAGCATGCTGTCACGGAAATGATTACCGGCGTCGACCTAGTCCGCCGCCAATTGCGCATCGCCGCGGGCGAACCGCTTAACAAAAAACAAGATGAAATCATGTTCCTCGGCCATGCTATCGAATGCCGCATCAATGCTGAAGATCCTGATATGCGTTTCATTCCCTGCCCGGGTCATATTGACTTCTACCATCAGCCTGGCGGCCCTCGCGTGCGCGTAGACAGCGGCGTAGCTGCCGGAGTCACCGTACAGCCTTACTACGACTCCATGATCGCCAAAGTAGTCGCCCATGGGCGCACCCGCGGCGACGCCATCCGCATCATGCGCCGCGCCTTGGCGGAATTCCGCATCGGCGGCATCAAGACTACGATTCCCTTCCATCAGAAGGTTCTCAGCAACCCTCATTTCTGCAGCGGCGACTTCGATACCCAATTCATCTATAAACGTATGACTCCCTGCTGAAGCTAGGGAGCAACCCCGGCAGCTACAAAGCTGCCGGGGTTTTTATGTTTTACACACAACTCTCCATTTTACCCCTGCAATCTTGCGGCCTCTTCCAGTAAAGGCTTCAGGTATCGCCCGGTATGGGAGGCCTCAACACGGCAAATTTCTTCCGGCGTACCTGTCGCCACAATGGTCCCGCCGCGATGGCCGCCCTCCGGTCCCAAATCAATCAAGTAATCCGCCGTTTTAATGACGTCCAGGTTATGCTCGATCACCACTACGCTATCGCCGCCCTCCACCAAACGCTGCAATACTTCCATCAACCGATGGATATCCGCCGTATGCAAGCCGGTAGTCGGTTCGTCCAAAATATAAAAGGTCTTGCCGGTACTGCGCCGCGCCAATTCCGTAGCCAACTTGACCCGCTGCGCTTCGCCGCCGGAAAGCTGCGTTGCCGGCTGCCCCAGCTTCACATATCCCAGACCTACATCCTGCAATAATTGCAGTTTACGATGAATCCGCGGCTGATGGCGGAAAAACTCCACCGCCTCATCGACAACCATATCCAGCACCTGGGCAATATTCTTGCCCTTATAACGCACTTCCAGCGTCTCTCGGTTGTAGCGCGCCCCATGACATACCTCGCAAGGCACATAAACGTCCGGCAGAAAATGCATCTCAATCTTGATGATGCCGTCGCCCTTGCAAGCTTCGCAGCGGCCGCCTTTGACGTTAAAGCTAAAACGCCCCGGCTTGTAGCCGCGCATCTTCGCTTCCTGCGTCTGGCTAAACACCTCGCGAATAATATCAAAAACGCCTGTGTAGGTAGCAGGATTGGAGCGAGGCGTCCGCCCGATGGGCGACTGGTCAATATCAATGACCTTGTCCACTAGTTCCAGGCCTTTTATCGCCTTATGCGCTCCTGGACGATGTTTGCCGCCGTATAAGCGCTGCGCCAGCCCCTGATACAAAATATCATTGACCAGCGTACTTTTACCGGAGCCGGATACGCCTGTCACTACCGTAAACAAACCCAAAGGGAAACGCACCGTTAGGTTTTTTAAATTGTTTTCCTTCGCTCCCTGCACCGTCAGCCACTTGCCATTCGGTTGGCGGCGCTGTTCCGGCACGGGAATAAAAATACGACGACTCAAATATTGTCCGGTGATCGACTCCTCACAAGCCTTGATTTCCTCTACCGTACCGGCAGCCACCAATTTTCCGCCGCCTTCGCCGGCGCCGGGGCCAATGTCAATAATATGATCCGCCGCATACATCGTATCTTCGTCATGCTCGACAACGATCAACGTATTCCCCTGATCCCGCAGATGCTTTAGCGTATCCAACAACCGATTGTTGTCCCGTTGATGCAGACCAATACTGGGCTCATCCAAAATATAAAGCACGCCCACCAAGCCGGAGCCAATCTGCGTCGCCAAACGGATACGCTGCGCCTCGCCGCCGGAGAGAGTCCCCGCCGCACGATCCAAAGTCAAATAATCTAACCCTACATTAACCAGAAAACCCAAGCGAGCGTCAATTTCCTTTAAAATCTGCCTGGCAATCGTCCGCTCCCGTTCGGTCAGCTCCAACTCCTGAAAGAAAGCCTGCCCTTCGCCAATGGTTAACTGGGTCACTTCATGAATGTTTTTTCCGCCCACGCGCACCGCTAGCGCTTCGTCCTTCAAGCGCGCCCCTTTGCATTTAGGGCAAGGTTTGATACTCATATATTCCTCGATTTCCTCGCGGGACCAATCAGAGGAAGTTTCCCGGTAGCGCCGCTCCAGCATGGGAATAACCCCTTCATAGGCGGTATGATACGTCTTCAGCTCGCCAAACAAGTTTTCATATTCAAAAGTGTAGCGTTCTTCACCGCTGCCCTGCAGAATCAACTGTTGCAGTGAAGCAGGTAAGTCATCCCAGGCAACATCTAACGACTTGCCTTTGCTTTCCAATACTGCCGCCAACTGGCACATAAAATAGGAACTGGTGTTGCGGCTAAGAGGAGCCAAGGCCCCTTCGGCCAAGGTTTTCGAACCATCCGGGATCACTAATTCTTTATCCACTTCCATGTTATAGCCCAGACCAGTACAAACCGGACAAGCGCCGAAGGGACTATTGAAGGAAAAAAGACGCGGCGCTACCTCTGGCAGGCTAATTCCGCAATCCACGCAGGCAAAATTCTCGCTGAAAAGCATTTCTTCGCCGCCTGTCACCGCAACCGTTACCAGCCCTTCTCCCAGCTTTAACGACGTCTCCAACGAGTCCGCCAGCCGGGAAGCCACTCCTTCGCGAACCACCAGGCGGTCTACCACCACTTCAATCGTATGTTTTTTGTTTTTTTCTAAAGCTGGCTCGCTGCCAACCTCATAGACTTCGCCGTCGATGCGCACACGCACATAGCCGCCTTTGCGCACCTCCTGGAGAATTTTTTGATGCTCTCCCTTTTTCCCCCGCACTACCGGCGCCAACACCAGCAGCTTGCTTCCTTCAGGCAAAGCGGCTACACGGTCCACCATCTGCTCCACCGTCTGCTGGGTAATAGGCTCGCCGCAGCAGGGGCAATGCGGCCGACCGGCGCGAGCAAAGAGCAGGCGAAGATAATCGTAAATCTCCGTAACCGTTCCCACCGTCGAACGGGGATTCCGGCTGGTCGTCTTCTGGTCAATGGAAATAGCCGGTGACAGCCCTTCAATATAGTCCACATCCGGCTTGTCCATCTGCCCCAAAAACTGCCGCGCATACGCCGACAACGATTCCACATACCGCCGCTGTCCTTCCGCATAGATCGTATCAAACGCTAAGGAAGACTTGCCGGATCCGGATAGCCCTGTTACCACCACCAGCTTATCTCGCGGTATCGTCACGTCCATATTCTTTAAATTGTGCTGCCGGGCCCCTTTGACCACGATTTGATCTTTCACAAATGAATCCTCCTATAGTAACAGAGATACGTTTTACTTCTTGCTTTTCTTCTTTCCCGGTTCGCCGAATTTTTCCCGCAGATCAAACAAAATATCCCTTAATTCCGCGGCCTTCTCAAACTCCAACGCCCGTGAAGCCTGCTGCATTTCTTTTTCCAAACGAACCATCATTTCCCGCGCTTCTTTGGCCTTCAGCTTCGCAAACGGCGTCGGCGCCGCATAGACAGCTCCGTCTTCGGCCACTTTCGTCGTTTCAATCAGATCTTTGATCTTCTTTTTAATTGTATGCGGTACAATGCCATATTCTTCGTTATAAGCAATTTGAATGGACCGACGCCGTTCCGTCTCGTCCAACGCGCGGCGCATCGAATCGGTCACTACGTCCGCATATAAAATAACAAGACCTTGAACGTTTCGCGCCGCCCGGCCAATGGTTTGCACCAAGGACGTTTCGGAACGCAAAAAACCTTCCTTGTCCGCATCCAATACCGCCACTAAGGAAACTTCCGGCAAATCAAGACCCTCTCGCAACAGATTAATGCCTACCAACACGTCAAAAACGCCAGCCCGCAAATCCCGCAGAATCTCAACCCGCTCAATAGTAGCAATGTCCGAATGCAAGTAGCGCACCTTTACGCCCACTTCCTTCAGATAGTCGGTAAGATGCTCCGCCATTTTCTTAGTCAGCGTCGTCACTAACACCCGTTCGTTGCGCGTTGCGCGCAGGCGGATCTCGCTCAACAAATCGTCCATCTGCCCGCTGATCGGGCGCACTTCGACAACCGGATCCGGTATACCCGTCGGGCGGATAACCTGCTGCACGACTCGCTGCGCCTCCCCCAGCTCATAGGAGGCAGGAGTTGCCGACACATAGATTGTCTGGTTCAAACGTTCTCGAAATTCATCAAAGGTTAACGGGCGATTGTCATAAGCCGAGGGCAGACGAAAACCGTTTTCCACCAAAGAAAGCTTGCGGGCGCGGTCGCCATTATACATGGCTCGCACTTGCGGCAACGTCACATGAGACTCGTCAATGACCAGCAAAAAGTCATCCGGGAAATAGTCCACTAGCGTGTATGGCGCATCCCCTGCCTGCCGTCCTGTTAAATGACGGGAATAATTTTCAATGCCGGAACAATATCCCATTTCCAGCATCATTTCCAAATCATAGCGAGTCCGCTGCTCCAAGCGCTGCGCTTCCAGTAGACGATCGTTCTCCCTAAAGTAAGCCAGTCTCTCCTTAAGCTCCGCTTCAATACGCTCTGTCGCCGCCAGCAGCGTCTCTCGGGACGTCACATAATGGGATGCCGGATAAATAGCTACATGGGTTCGTTCGCATAAAATCTCACCGGTCAGCACATCCAGCTCCTGCAGTCGCTCTATCTCGTCGCCAAACAATTCAATGCGCACCGCCCGTTCCGTATAACCTGCCGGAAAAATCTCGATAACATCGCCTCGCACCCGAAAATTACCTCGCTGAAAGGCAATGTCATTACGAGAATATTGCAGTTCCACCAGCTTGCGTAAAATGGTGTCACGTTCGCGCTGCTGCCCTTGTCGCAGCGACAATACCATGTTGCTGTACTCTTCCGGAGAGCCCAAACCATAAATACAGGAAACGCTGGCTACTACAATGACATCTCGCCGCTCAAAAAGCGCCATCGTTGCCGAATGGCGCAGTTTGTCAATTTCGTCGTTAATAGACGAATCTTTTTCAATATACGTATCTGTCTGCGCAATATACGCTTCCGGTTGATAATAATCATAATAGCTAACAAAATACTCGACTGCGTTGTCTGGAAAAAATTCCTTAAATTCGCTGGCTAACTGCGCCGCCAGCGTCTTATTGTGCGCCAGCACCAAGGTCGGACGCTGCACCTTTTCCACTAATTTCGCCACGGTATAGGTTTTACCGGTTCCTGTCGCCCCTAAGAGAACCTGCGCTTTTTCACCGGCTAAGATCCCTTCCGTCAAAGACTCAATTGCTGTCGGCTGATCCCCCGTAGGCTCAAAAGGAGCCACGACCCGAAACGGCCTGCTTTCTTCCAATTGCACCGTATTCAGCTTCGGTACCGCCATAGTATCGCCTCTTTTCAAAAATAAGAACCTGCATGCATTTATTATATTTTGGATTAATTCCTAATTAGTAATAATTATATCATATTGTTCATTTAAGAAAAACCATAATCAAAATAGAAGTAATTCGAAAACACACAGCTCTTCGCAAGATCAGTTTTCTCGAACATACATTCTTTTTTAATTATAGCACACCCTCACTTAAATGCAATGCTACAACTTATTCAAAAGGCTTGGCTTTTTTCCGTTTTTCCCACCAATCCTGCCAAGGAAAGCGCTCTTCTGTCAGTTCAGCGACATTGAGTTCTCCGCCTTCCGGTACAAGAATGACTCCTAATCGTCCATTTTCGGGCAATGGCAGTTCTTTTTGCATTTGTATGTCCGCCCTCCGCCAAAGCAACCGCACGGTACTGCCTGCCCGCAAGAGAGCTTCCCCTAGTTCCACGCCGCTGGAAATGTTCTCTCCGTCGACACTCAGTAAAACATCCCCAGATCGCAGTCCCGCCACTCGCGCCGGTGAGTCTAGCACGGTATCCAAGACCATGACGCCCCGCATCGGCGGAGCATAAAAAGGCTTACCGCGCGTTTCCCGCCGATTCCCCTTCATGATCAGCCATTCGTGTCCTACTGGCGCCAGCAATGCCGCTACTGGCTGCAGCCAATGCTGCCATGCTGATGCCACTGCCAGCACCAAAAGCAGCAAACTATACGCCAGCAGCTGCCATGCCGTACGCCAACGACGCCGAGCTGGCGGCTCCGTTACCGCCATATCCGAATAGCCTAAAGCAGCCACAACTGGCAGCAGACCATACATCCATCGCTGACCATCCGGCGTGTCCAAGCCCAACGGCAGCACAGGCCACCAAGGCACCCCCAAAGTCAGCCCCCGCACATCCCCTTCCGGTACGGCCACCGCCATCAACAATACCAACGGCAAAGGCCAAAAATTCTGCAACTGAAACGCGCCCACAACCTGGCCGTCACGGCGCCGCAAAAACGAAGGCAAATCTCCATAACGCCCGCTTAACACAATCAATACGCTCTCTACCACATGCAAAACCGCTACTAACGAAAGCAAATGCGGTACGTTAACCACCGGCCAGCCAAAAATCGCGCTGGACAAAGCCACAAGCCCGCCTGCATAAGCAAAGCAGATAAACCGCGCGCTCGCAATCATCAACAGCACCGCTAAAGGCCAAACATAGGCAAAACCCATGGCGTTAAAGGATACGCCCAGCAAAGCCAGCAAAGCGCCTCCCAAAAGCCCGCCTACAATACCATACAAAAACATATATCCCAAATGCTGCCGCATGGAAAAAGTCACAACCCCAAACATAGCTTTTTGCCTTTTGCGCGCCTGCCAGTACTGCCACGCCACTAGAAGCATAATCATCCAAAACATAGGGTCCAAGCAGACGCCAATTGTCTTGATCACAATAAACTCAAAAATAGTCAGCCAAGAACTCATTTTTTAGCCCTCCTTTACTGCTCAGATACTCTGCATCTGCTTATTACTCCTGCTTTTTTTTTGCAAAAATAGCGGCAAAGCTTAACGCTTGCCGCTATTTTAGGGAATACATGATTCGAAAACACGAAGATTACTATTTCTGCCTCAATACTTCCAGCGCCTTATCGAGCTGCGCATCAGAGCCGACTTCGCCGCGCCGTTCGCCATTGCCTTCCACCACAATATCCGGCTCAATGCCAACGCCGTTAATCGAACGCTCTGCAGGAGTATAATACTTGGCAATAGTCAATTTTATGGCTCCGTCGGAAAGACGGTAGATCGTCTGCACAGATCCTTTGCCAAACGTTTTTGTTCCTATCAAGGTACCGGCATGCGTATCTTGAACCGCGCCAGCGACAATCTCCGACGCACTGGCGCTGCCGCCATTTACCAAGACGGCCAAGGGGATTGGAGGTGTTTCTAAGTTCGAGTACCGGGTTTCCTTTTTGCCGCTGCGCGTCACCATAGAAACCACAGGCCCTTTGGGCACCAAGCGTCCGGCCACCTTAACCGATTCCTCCACAATGCCGCCAGGGTTATTCCGCAGATCTAAGACAAGGCGCTTCATGCCCTGTTCCTCAAGTTCTTGATATTTTTTTAAGAAATCAGCGCCAGTATGCTCATTAAAGGTAGTAATCCGAATATAGCCGGTTTGCTCATCCAGCATTTTTCCGCCTACCGTCTTGATGTCAATAATAGAGCGGGTTAAGGCAAAATCAAGAGCTTCTGCTTCGCCTCGTTCAACAGACAACGTTATTTGCGAGCCTTCGGGACCGCGAATCTTGCCCACCGCTTCATCTAAGGGCATATTCTTGGTTTCCACCCCATCAATTCGTACAATACGGTCTCCGCTTTTAATGCCGGCTTTTTCCCCTGGCGTGCCTTCAATCGGAGATACGACAATCAACTGCTTGTCCTTCATCCCTACTACAATGCCAACGCCGCCAAAAGCCCCGGAGGTCTCTACTTTGAATTCGTTGTACAGCTTTTCATCCATATAGATAGAGTGCGGATCCTCCAAGGAAGCGACCATGCCACGAATGGCCCCGCTCATCAGCTTTTGCGTATCAGTTCCTTCTACATACTGGGCTTGCACGGCTTTAAAAGCCCGAAAAAACCGCAGCGCCTGCAACCCATCTTCCGCCGAAAGACGGAAAATGTAAAATACTCCGCCCAAGGTGGCAAACATCGTAATGAGCACCAGTACTGCCGCACCCGCCCATAATTTCCCCCGCCTCAATGGCTACACCTCATTTTATTTAAAAAATACAATTGATCTACCACAATGTTCTTCTCGGATTCCCTATTCGCATCACAGATAGTTCAACGGATTAACCGGCGAACCATTTTGGCGCACCTCAAAATGAAGATGCGGCCCTGTGGAATATCCAGTAGAACCTACGCGGGAAATCAATTCGCCTTTACGCACGCTCTGTCCTTCGCTCACAAGAAGCGCCGAATTATGCGCATACAACGTCGTAATACCATTACCATGATCAATGATGACCGCTTTGCCATAGCCGCCCATCCAGCCGGCTTCAATCACAACGCCGCCATCAGCCGCCACTACCGGATCACCAGAATCAGCGCCGATATCAATGCCGCTATGGAAGCGGGACGTGCCAAAAATCGGATGCGTCCGCCAACCGAAGGGAGACGTAATTTCACCCGAAGTCGGCCAAGCCAGCGCCCCCGTAGCCTGAGCTACGCGTCCGCTGCTGGTACGACTCCGCAAACGCTGCTCAATGTCCTGCGACATCGCCATAAGCTCTTGATACGCCTGTTCCGCCGTATCCCGCTCGTTTACCGCCGAATCCAAGACTTTCTGCTTTTCCTGCTTGCGCGAAGCAATTTGCAGCCGTTTTTCCTCCGCCGCCGCTTGCAACTGCGAAATACGCTGATGATCTTGCTCCAGCTCCGCCCGCTTCTGCATTACCAAATCCCGCTCCGTGCGCACTTGCAGCATCAGCTCGCTGTCTTGCGAAAGAATGCGCCGCAACAGTTCCATACGCGTCGAAAAGTCGTTAAAATCATGCGCTCCCAAGAGAACGTCCAAATAGTTGATTTGGCCGTTTTCATAAATATCGCGCATGCGTTTATTCAAGATCACCACGCGTTTTGCTAGGCGCGCTTCCGTTTCAGCCAGCACCTTCTCATTCGTCTGAATCTGCTGTTTCGTTTGAGATAAAGCCGATGTAATGCCATTGTACTCTTCCATAGCCGTATCCAACTGCACCTGCACTTGTTTCAGCTGCGTCGATACACTGTCCACCTGCTGCTGCGCTTCCGAGGCGCGCTGACGCTGTTCGCGCATCTGCCGCTGCACGCTTTCCAAATCATCCTCCGAATACGCCCATACGGGTGTTAGAGACAAACCCAGTAAAGCTGCAGCCACCCCGGCCGCCGTCAGTTTACGCATTGTCAACATGACTACCTCCTGTATGTACAACAACCATGCTACACCTTCATAAACCGCCGCAACGATACGGCGCTGCCTAAGGCTCCTACCACCATGCCCACCATCAATAACAGCAAGCTAATCTGCAAAATAAAAGGATATTGCGGCAAAAGCGGTAAAAAAGCCAACGACTCGTAAATACGCTCCACCAGCAAGCCATACGTCTGTGACAAAATCAGCACCGACAAGAGCGCGCCGCCAATTCCCAACATAACTCCTTCGATCAAGAAAGGCCAGCGAATGAAGCTATCCGTAGCGCCAACATACTTCATAATGCCGATTTCCTTGCGCCGCGCAAATACCGTAAGGCGAATGGTATTGGCAATGATGAAAATAGCCGCCAACGCCAACAAGATAATCAAAATCAACCCAAAGGTTCGAATCAATTTTGTCAAAGCAAATAGCTGTTCAATGACTTCTTGACCGTATTTGGCATTCTCCACGCCTTTGATTTCCCCTATCGCCTTTGCTACCGCCTTCACCTGCTCCGGCTTATCCACTTTGACTTCAAAGGCATTGGGCAAAGGATTGGTTTCTCCTAAGGCGTTCAGGAGATTTTTTTGCTCGCCTAGGCGCTCTTGAAAGCGCTTCATCGCTTCAGCCTTTGTCACAAAAAGCACCTGGTTTACGCCCTGCATTTTAGTAATGCGCGTGCCAATCTCCCGATGCTCGTATTCCGATAAGCCATCCTGCAGATATACGGAAATCTGCACTTGCGACTCCAAGGCTGAAGCCAAGTGAGTCAGATTCAAAACCAAAATTAGGAACATCCCCAGAATAAATAGGGATAGAGCCATAGTACTCACTGACGCCACGCTCATCAAGCCGTTGCGCCGCATGGAAATAAACGCTTCCCTGACAAAATACTCGAAGGTACTAATCTTCATAACCGTATACCCCTTTGGCCTCGTCACGAACAATACTGCTGCGTTCAATGGCGATAACCCGCTTGCGCATGGTATCCACTACGGTCTTATCATGAGTCGCCATTACAATCGTCGTGCCATTTTTATTGATGCGTTCAAAAATTTTCATGATTTCCCAGGATGTTTCCGGGTCTAAATTCCCTGTCGGTTCGTCGGCAATGACTACCACCGGGTTGTTTACAATCGCTCTAGCAATAGCTACGCGCTGCTGCTCGCCGCCGGATAACTCTGTAGGAAAGTTGCGCGCCCGATAACGCAGCCCCACCAGTTCCAGCACATGGTTCACCCGTTTTTGAATTTCTCGGCGCGGCGCCTCGATAACCTGCATGGCAAACGCCACATTTTCATACACCGTCCGGTTCGGCAGCAACCGATAGTCCTGAAAAATAATACCCAGGCTACGCCTAAAATACGGCACTTCGCTGGATTTTAACGCCGTCACATTGCGGCCATTGACTACCAATTGCCCTTGGGTCGGCAGTTCCTCTCGGAAAATCATCTTCGTAAAGGTCGTTTTTCCCGCTCCGGAAGGACCTACAACAAAGACAAATTCCCCTTTTTGAATATCCACATTGATGTCGCGCAACGCTACGATGCCGCTGTCGTAAACCTTGCCGACGTTCTTCATATGAATCAACGACTGTTCCCCCTACTACTCCTAAAAACTCTAAACATAGTCATATTTGACGTCCTCTCGAAAAACACCTGCCTCGGACGGGGAAATATTTTGGGAACACGAATTATTTAAACAGGAGTAGAGTGAGTAAATGGAGGGTTCTCCCTATACTCTTGTTCAAAATCCGTTCCTAATACGTCAAAAAAGCAGGAAGGCCATTGGCCTCCCTGCCTCACTATAAGTCATTTTATTTCTTACGCGCCACAACGCGACGCGCCGCTTCAGCTACGTCCACTGCCGTCAAGCCGTATTTAGCCAACAGCTCTTTAGGCTTACCAGACTCGCCAAAGGTATCCTTAACGCCGACGCGCTCCATTGGGGCCGGAGCCTGTTCTGCCAATACTTCCGCCACCGCACTGCCCAGACCGCCGATAATGCTGTGCTCTTCGCAGGTCACAATAGCGCCGGTTTCCTTGGCGGCGCTTACAACGGCAGCCGCATCCAACGGTTTCACGCTGGCCATATTAATTACTCGCGCCTGAATGCCTTCCGTCGCCAGTGTCTTAGCCGCTTCCAACGCAGCCGTTACCATGACGCCGTTAGCAATCAGCGTCACATCATTTCCCTCTGTCAATAGGGCCGCCTTTGCCGGAGCAAAAACATAGCCTTCCGGACTAACCGCATCCACCGACATGCGTCCTAACCGAATATAGACAGGGCCCTGATATTCTGCAGCCCAAGCAATCGCCTGGCGAGTTTCTTCCTCATCCGCAGGAACCAGCACTGTCATGTTCGGCAGACTACGCATAAGGGACACGTCTTCAATCGCTTGGTGAGAAGCGCCGTCTTCCCCTACGGTTAAACCGGCATGCGTTGCCGCTACCTTGACGTTCAGTTTCGGATAGCAAACCGAATTGCGGATCTGCTCAAAAGCCCGTCCGGCTGCAAACATGGCAAAAGTAGAAACAAAAGGAACCTTGCCGCTGGCAGCTAAACCGGCAGCCGTTCCTACCAAATTCTGTTCGGCAATGCCGACATTGAAAAATCGCTGCGGATACGCTTTGGCAAAGACATTCGTTTTAGTAGACTTGGACAAATCTGCATCTAAAACAACAATCTGTTCGTTTTTGCCGCCAATTTCCTTCAGCGCTTCACCGTATGCTTCACGTGTTGCTTTACCCATTTTTTATCACCCCGTCAATCGTCTAATTCGCTTAAGAATGTGCGGCACTCTTCTACTGAAGGAGCCTTGCCATGCCAATCCACGGCATTTTCCATTTTGCTGACGCCCTTGCCCTTCACGGTGCGGGCAATAATGACCGACGGCTTTCCTTTCACCGTTTTGGCCACTTCCACTGCACGATACAAATCTTGCAAATCATGGCCGTCGGCTAGGATAACATTCCAGCCAAAGGCTTCGAATTTCTTATCAATCGGTAGCGGCGAAAGAACTTCAGCCACCGGACCGTCAATCTGCAGACCATTGAAGTCTACAAACGCGATCAAATTATCCAGCTTATAATGGGCCGCGAACATAGCCGCTTCCCAAACCATGCCTTCTTCCAGCTCGCCATCACCCAGCAATGCGTAAATCCGGCGAGCGCTGTTATCCAAACGAGCAGCCAAAGCCATCCCATTTGCGGCACTCAGTCCCTGTCCCAAAGAACCAGTGGACATTTCAACGCCTGGCAGGTCTTTGCGGCTAGGATGCCCCTGCAAACGCGAATTAATACGCCGCAATGACGGCAGCTCCCCTACCGGGAAAAAGCCTTTTTCCGCCAAAGTAGCGTACAATACCGGCGCAGCATGACCTTTAGACAAAACAAAACGATCCCGCTCTGCATCGCCTGCCTTAGCGGCATCGATATTCATCACTTTGAAATAGAGCAGCGTCAGAATCTCAGCTGCCGACAAAGAGCCGCCGGGATGACCCGATTGCGCCTCCGTCACCATTGAAACAATATGCCGACGAATCGCTTTGGCGCGTTGCGCCAATTCCGCCACTTCCTGGGCACTTAAGTTAGCCACTATTATTCTCCTCCTCATTTTCGGGAACTTTTTCTTACTTAAAAGCGTATGTTCCCTTGTGCAACTATGATTTTTATTTTTTCTCTCTATTTTACGATTTCTTATTCAACAAATCGATCGCCAGCTCTGCGGCCCGATAGGCTTTATCACGCAATTCTTTCATGCGCGGCAGCCACGGGCGCGCCGGATTCTGCAGCAAGGCCTGCACCGCTTCGGACAGTTCCTCCGCCTGCAGACTGCGCAGCGACCCAATGGGTTTTTCGCCCAGCATAGATAAGAAACGTTCAATCTTCGGATCATAGGAAATGCCGATTAACGGCACTTGCATAATTGCCGCAAAAATCAGCGCATGCAGCCGAATGCCTAAAAGAACATCTAAATTCCCCACCAGCGACAACAGTTCGCTCGTGGTATACGCGTCCTGGAGAACCACCGAATGCTGCTTCATGCGAGCCTGCACCTTGCGCGCCGCCTGTATATCTTCCGTGGACTGCATCGGCAAAAACACAATCCGGGCGCCGCAACTCTCCACCAGCCGATCTGCGGCTTGCGCCAGCGCGTCCTTATAGCCGTCCCAGCCCTGCCACTCGCGAATGGCCAAGCCCACTAACGGCGCTGTGCCCTCCAGACCATGGCGCTTCAAAATGCCACGCCCCAGTCCTTTGTCCACCGGATGCATCGCTAGTACCGGGTCCGCAGTCACTTCCTGCGGCGGCCTGCTAATATGCAGACGCCGCAATTCTTCCAGCGAACCTTCGTCACGCACCGTGATCAGAGCCGCGTCATTGCCTACATAGCGCATAACTCGCTGAGCCAAGGAACCGCAAACCGGCCCAATTCCTTGCGAATACAGCATAACCGGCGTTCCCATGCGCCTAGCCAGCCACATGACCCCCAAATAGTAATAGAGGCTCCGCTCGCTGGTCACGTCCTGAAGCAAACTGCCGCCGCCGCTAATAAGTAACTGCGAACGCTTCAAAAGACGCATCACCGCCGGCACATCCAGACGATGCACCGCCTGCACGCCATGGCGGCGGCGCGTATCATCCGGATTGCCGGAAATGACCGTAATGGTCACTTCCGGCGCCAGATCTCCAAGGACTTCAATCATCGCCGCCAGCATCGCCTCATCACCGGCGTTGGAAAAACCATAATAACCAGAAATGGCAATCTCACTCATCCCCTGCGGTTCTCCTTTCCAGCAGGTATGTGAGATACTGGGCAATCTGCAA
Organism: Anaeromusa acidaminophila DSM 3853; assembly: GCF_000374545.1. Taxonomy (NCBI): domain Bacteria; kingdom Bacillati; phylum Bacillota; class Negativicutes; order Selenomonadales; family Sporomusaceae; genus Anaeromusa; species Anaeromusa burkinensis. The sequence goes on along the minus strand of NZ_KB894585.1, from coordinate 17,243 downwards.
AGCAACCACAGCCAACACGCCAAATACAATGCCCACAATCAGACCGTCAAAGGCCCGCACCGTCGACATCAAAACCGGCGTACGCAAATGAGCAAACGTCTCAACTAATGACCCCTGAGCGATTGTCGCTCCCAGTACCAAAACAAAATGCACCAGCCTTGGCCATTGACGATACCACGCCAGCATAGCCAGAAAAAAGGCCGGATGACCTATCATAAATTCTTTTTCCCGTGGTCGGGCGTACATCACTTGTTCCAAAAACGCCCGCAATTTTAGCTCGATGGCTGGAACTGGCACGCCTGCCGTATGGCCGGAACGCCCCACAAAAATCCAGGCTGCAACCGCAAGTAAGGCAACGCCCAAAAGCGTCTTCACATAGATTGGATAGTTCAGCATGCGTTTTAGCTGTGGCACTACGCCAAGCATCGGCTCCGGTCCAAACAGGTTATGACGCGCCAAATACGTAATGGAAACCAGGAGAAGCGGCGCTATAAAGGTCACCTTCACGCCACGGTAAATCTCCATTTCCAAGAAGAAACGCACATCGCCCAACAAACCGGCCACATACAAGCCGCCAACCAAGGAAAAGAGCACCATCAGCGTCAAGCTTACTGCTCCGTCCCCCAAAATCCGCGCCAAAGGCGCGCCTTTCTTCGGTGAGAGCCAGCGCCAGCGATCCAGCTGCCAGGTCATAGATAACGCTGGAATAATCACGGCGCTCGCTAAAGCCGCCACCTGCCGCGCCATCAAGCCGCCGCCTTTAAAAACAGGCACAATCAAAACAGCTGCAGTAATCACCAGCAGTATATACTGCAATAATGGCGAAAATGGCCGCACAAGAGACAAGAAAAGCACCCCTGCTGCTGCTGCGCCAAGCATAATTAACGCCAACACGTATGGTGAAGGCGTATATTCAGCAAACACGTCAGCGCGGCCAATCGCAAAGCCTTTTTCCACAATTCCATTGCGCGTAGCGCGCACATAATCCAAGTTTGTCTCTAACAACGTCTTCCCTGGATCGGTTTTGACAAATTTCCGCAACAAATTAATGCGGATATTACGTTCCTGATCTGTCACCGGCCAGCGATGCGCCGCTTCGGCCGGCTTAAGCTTCAGCATTTCGTCCTTGGCAATGGTGTACACCCTTGCCGCCCGATAGTTCACCAAAGCCGCTAAATCCAACAGACCGTCTTGCTTGACAAACTGCAGCTGCAACGGATGTTCGATCATCCCTAATGTCAGTTGACGCTCCCTCATCTTCTGCGCCGTCAAGGCCAGTTGGTTCGGATACCCCAGCGCCTCTTCCCCCACAAACATGAGCGTGCTTATCTGCTTTTGCACGCCCGCCCCGTCGATGCGGGCAAAAACTGCATCCACGTCCTCCGCCCTCACCAGCGTGTAGTTGCTGGGACGGACCACGACTAAAAAGCCTGCCTGCGCCACTTGACGCATCTCATCCGTCGGCAGACCTAAATTCCATTTAACAGCCTTTTCATAGTCAGCTTTTACCTGCAACACGGGCTGACCTTCCGCTACCGCAAGAACGCGTCCTGCTCCTAAACGACGCTCCAGGTCCGCTTTGACTTCGCCAAACACCGCTTCATCATGACCAATAATATAAATATCCTCCGCCACAATGCGCCCGTTTTCAACTAAGCGACGCCAAAAAGGATCCGACAGCGTTCCTGTACGATACTGGTGCAGCAAATGAGCCCCGGGCATGCTTGTCACCTGACCATTTTGATTCAACTTCTCCAACGTCCGCTCATACACAGCTAAGGACGTTACGCCCGCTTCGCGAAACTGCGCCAGCACGTCTTGCTCCGAACGCCCTTCGATCCGGGCCAATTCCGCCAGCTCTTCACGGTCATAAACCATTTCCACAGTATGATTGGCCGTCTCCGTCTGATGTCTCTGCCAACCTGCATACAAAGCGGCAATAAGCCCCAGCGCCATGCAGGCCAACAGCCAGCGGTTATAACGGAATTTCGTCAAAAACCTCTCCACCTTAACTTTGCTTTCTCTCAAGTACGACTACTTACGCCGTCCTGAGGCAACATTCCTTAATTCGCGCTAAAAGAAAAAACTCCTGCCAAAAGCGAGTTTTCAATTTCGTTCTTTGGCAATAATCGTCAACCGACCTTCTTGCGCCTGTATGTCGGCAATCAACAGCGGTACCGCTATGCGCTTCACATCTAGAAGCATTACGCCTTTGCCGCCAAGACTTCCCAGTTGCCGCACACTGCGGCCGCCTACTTTAAAATAGGAAGGCGCAAAGCGAACCGTATCTCCGTCCGTCTCAACGCGTCCTTCCACTTGCAATGGCAGCGAAAAGACGCCGCCAACGCCATAGGCGCCGGAAATATCAATCTTCTCCGGATGAATTTGCACGCGAACTTGTTCAAAGCCTTTCATTTCCTGCCGCAAAAGTTCCGCCAAACTTTCTTCGCTAACCGCCATCCTTACTGATAACTTCTGCGGATTCCGCAAGGAGATACGTTGGCTCTGCAATAACGTTACCAAATCAATGCGGGCGTCTTGAATATCGGCGGACAAATCCTCAAAGGCCAAGCGGTCCAGTCGTCCCTTCACCGCAGTCACTTGCAGCCGTGGTATGCGTCCAGTCAACCAAAATAATGCCGGGCGACCGCTTGTTTCCGCCTCCACGTTGTTCGCTTCAAACTGTTTGGTCAATGACGCTCCTAACATGCCGTTTAGTGTTGCTGGCAGCACCAGCTCCAGTAAAATAAGAACCGCCGCAATCATCGCCAAAACAGTGCCTGTTTTACGCACGACTCAGTCCCCCTGCATTCCCCGACGCAAATACGCCTGAATAAACAGTTCCAAATCCCCGTCCATCACGGCCTGCACATTGCCGGTCTCCGCATTCGTCCGATGATCCTTGACCATATTGTACGGATGGAAAACATAGGAGCGAATTTGGCTGCCCCACTCAATGGCTTGATAGTCTCCGGCCAATTCATTCAGTTCCTGTTCCTGTTTCTGACGTTCCAGTGCAAATAGCTTCGCCCGCAGCATATGCAAACATTGCTCGCGGTTTTGAATCTGCGAGCGTTCGCTTTGGCATTGGGCCACAGTTCCCGTGGGTATATGGGTCATGCGCACCGCTGAGTCAGTTTTATTGATATGCTGACCGCCAGCGCCGCTGGCGCGGTACGTATCAACGCGCACATCCGCCATATTGAGATCCACTTCCACATTATCGTCAATTTCCGGCATGACGTCCAACGCCACAAAGGAAGTATGCCGTCGGCCGCTGGAATCGAATGGAGAAATTCGCACTAACCGGTGCACGCCTTTTTCCGATTTCAAATATCCGTACGCATTATGACCGCTCACTAAAATGGTGGCGCTTTTCACGCCGGCTTCATCACCCGCGAGAAAATCCATGGTTTCCACTTTGTAGCCGCCTTTTTCCGCCCAACGCACATACATGCGCAGCAGCATCTGCGCCCAATCTTGGGCCTCCGTACCGCCCGCTCCGGCATGAAGCGTCAAAATAGCATTATTGGCGTCATACTCTCCGGACAACAATAAAGTCAGTTGCAGATGCTCCAGCTCTTGTTTGAGCTGATTCAACGCAGACTCCACTTCCGGGTACAGGCTTTCATCCTTCTCCTCCATACCCAATTCCCACAGTACCTGCATATCATCATAACGACTTTCCAGCTTCCGGTAGGTTTCGCAAGTATCCTTCAGCGCCGTCGTTTCCCGCATCAGTTGCTGCGCCTTTTCCGGATGATCCCAGAAATCAGGCGCTCCCATTTCATATTCCAGTTCGGCGATCTTTTCCTCTTTGACAGCTACGTCAAAGAGATCCCCTCATTTCCTCTAGCGTTTCTCCAACACGGACGATCTCCACCCGTAAATCTTCCAACAACATGCTTTCAGCCCCTTTATTATTACTAACGAAACACAAGAAAATCCACTGACAAGAGAACCGGAGTCACGGGAGGGTACACAGGAGGATTATGTGTATTTTTTATATTAAAACGTACTTCGTAACCCTCATTCGAACCCTCAGATTCTCCGGTGCTCCTGTTCAAATCCTCGTTCCTTACATGCCTTTGTTCACCGAGAACTCATTAATCGCTTTATCGATTTCCTGTACCAGTGTCTCTGGCAGGCCCTCAATATCTACATTCAAGAAACCGCGTACAATCGTCGCTGTAGCCTCGTCTTCATTCAGGCCACGCGCCATAAGGTACTCAATCTCTTCCGGGGCAATCTTGCCCACTGCCGCTTCATGACTGAGTTCGGCATTATCGGTTTTCGCTTCCAACTCCGGAATAGCATGAATCACGCCTTTGGGATGCAAAATCAAGCCGTTGCACTCCAGATGCGCTTTGCTCTCCGGCGCTTTCCCCAAAAGATGGCCGCGATTAACGATAACGCCTCCGGTAGATAATGTCCGCGCCACAATTTCGCCGCGTACTCCGGGAGCTTCCAGAATCACCCGGCCGCCGATGTCCATATGCGCCCCTTCCGGCGCCACAATGACGGAATTCAGCCGCGCCACCGCGCCTCGTCCCACCAGACGGGTCGTTGGATACATCTGAATGTCCTTTACTCGCTGCAAGCAGATGTAATTCGACAAATAGGTTCCGCCCTCTTCGACAATAACGCCGGTCCTAGGCCGTACGGCCACTTCTTCGCCCCAACGGTGAATCATGGTAAACGTCAGCTTACCGCCTTTTTTGACAAAAAACTCACTGATGCCGATATGCATACCCTTACGCACATGCGGGTCGGTTCCGCAGCCGGTAATAACGTGCAGTTCCGCTCCTTCTTCGACAATAATCACGTTATGCACGTCTTGCACTACTTCTTCCGAGCTAATATACATGCAAGCCTGCACCGGCTCCTCCACCTTAACGCCAGGCAACGCCCGGATGAAGTAGCCATGTTCTTGATGTACCGCCGCCCGAGCAGTGTACTTATCCGCGTCAGGCGCGACCGCCCGCCACCAATACTCTTCTGCTAACCAGTCGTGGCATTTCAGAGCCTCATCAACGCTCATGATTTCCAGACCGTTTCCCTGCACCTGACAATGCGTTACTGCATGGTCAGTCTGCAAAAACGTCCCCGAACGCCCCGCGCCAGACACTTCGATCCCGATGCCTTCCAAGGAACGCTTGCGGGCCGCGTCCATCTGCACCGCCGGCTGTTCCAGATACTGCGCTTCGCCCTGCTGATCCGAAAACTCAGCAAAATTAATGTCCGCGCCGTACAACGCCGGTTTTTGCTCCGCCTGCCGCGCCTGTTGCTCAATATCCTGCTGTCGCTTCATCTCAGTTTCCTCCTGTCATATCACAGCTAACGCAAGCTTCATAGCCTTGCGTCTGAATACAGGAAAACATCTCCTGCGGATTGCCGCTGCAGGATACAACGCCGTCGAAAAGCACATGGGCCACATCCACAGGTACATACTGCATAATGTGCCCTGTATGCGTAATGATCAAGCCAGATTTACTGCGCCCTTCACGACGCTTTTTCAGCGGCAAGGCATTGCCGCCATTGACGCCGCGTTGCAAAATACGATCCGCCGCCTTGCCCACGACCGCAATATTTTCAATATCCACCCCGGATTCCGGCTCATCTAAAAGCAGCAGGTCCGGCTGCTGCGCTAAAAGCTGCAGGAGCTCCGAGCGCTTAATTTCGCCCCCGGAAAAACCGTCATTCACCGAACGATCCAAGAAGTTTTCCATATTGACCGACTTGGCCAGAGCCTCTACATCCACTTCCCGCTCGCCAGCGCACAAACGCACCATATCCCGTACAGCCAAGCCCCTCACCGTCGGCGGGCGCTGAATCATCACGCCCACGCCTCGGCGCACGCGCTCATACACCGGCAGTTCAGTAATGTCCTCATCTTTAAAGAAAATGCGACCGCCAGTAATTTTATAACGAGAAAAGCCCATAATGGCATTGATCAACGTCGACTTCCCAGTACCATTGGGACCGAAAAGCACATGCACCTCGCCCTGCTTAATATGCAGATTGATATCCTTCAAGATCTTCCGGCCTTCCACTTCTACAGCCAGATGTTCCACTCGCAGCATCGTCAATCCCTCCTATGTTATCGGAGCTGCTGATTTATTCACAGCTTCCTATAAATCAAAAAGCCACTAACAAGAGAACCGGAGTCACGTGAGGGTACGTATGAGAGAAATAATCATAGTTGAAACATTTCCCTGTAGCCCTCATTCGAGCCCTCATGTTCTCATCCCGACTCTTGTTCAATATTAACCCGTAGCCCTCCCTCTACTCCCTCTACTCCTGTTAAAAAGCCTCTCCCCGCATCCTCATTCGAGCCCTCAGATTCTCCTCGTGACTCTTGTTCGCTCCCCATACTCCGGCCCATTATAACGAAACACAGAGTACCCGCAAAATCGGCTACTCTGTTGTTTCATTCAGCTTAGTTAACGCCGCAGCAATTCTTGTACTTTTTCCCGCTGCCGCAAGGGCAAAGATCGTTTCGCCCCACTTTGTCCTTATTTACCACCGGCTGTTTGGGCGCATTTTCATCTGCTTCCCCATGGCTTTCCGTAGCCTGCTGCAGATGGTCCTCGGGCTGCGAAATAATATTCACCCGGAACATATATTTGACGATATCGTCCTGGATGTATTCCATCAATTGCTGGAACATGTCATATGCTTCAATTTTATACTCAATCAAAGGATCTTTCTGTCCGTACGCTCGCAATCCAATGCCCTCACGCAAGCCGTCCATGGCGTCCAAATGCTCGATCCATTTGCTATCCAGCACTTTGAGCATAATAACCTTTTCCAGTTCGCGCATGTTTTCTTCGCCGAAGAGCCGTTCCCGGCCTTCGTAGGCTTCTTGCGCCGCCGCCAGCACTTCTTCACGCAGCTCTTCGCGATTGCAAGCTTCCAGCTTAGCCACCGTCAAGCGACCTTCCGGCGCAAAATATTCCTCGCAGAACTTGATAAGGCCCGCCAAATCCCAATCCTCCGGATACGTATTGGCATCAGCATAGAGAGAAATACCATGATCGGCAATTTTCTCAATCATCGCCAAAATGTTTTCCCGAAGATTTTCGCCCAGCAGAATCTGTTTACGCTGCGCATAGATGATTTCGCGCTGCTGATTCATGACATCGTCGTATTCCAACACGTATTTACGAATTTCAAAGTTGCGGTTTTCCACTTTTTTCTGCGCATTTTCAATGGCTTTGCTGACCATGTTGTGCTCGATAGGCTCGTCTTCTTCCATGCCCAGCTTATCCATAATGGTAGAAATATGATCCGAGCCAAAAATGCGCATCAAATCGTCTTCTAATGACAGGTAGAAGCGGCTGGAGCCAGGGTCGCCCTGACGGCCACAGCGGCCGCGCAGCTGATTGTCAATACGGCGGCTTTCATGACGCTCCGTGCCGACGATATGCAGACCGCCTAATTCCGGCACGCCTTCGCCCAGCTTGATGTCCGTACCACGGCCAGCCATGTTGGTGGCAATAGTTACCGCGCCTTTTTGTCCTGCCTGCGCAATAATTGCCGCTTCCTTATCATGATGCTTGGCATTCAACACATTATGCGGCACGCCATGCTTCTTAAGTAGCGCCGACATTTCCTCCGACTGACTGATAGAGGTAGTGCCTACCAACAGCGGCTGCCCCTTGGCATGACGTTCGGCAATTTCTTGCACGGCCGCCTTATATTTAGCTTTCTGCGTTTTGAAAACCACATCCGGGAAGTTTTCGCTCACTACCGCCTGGTTCGTCGGCAACACAACTACGTCCAGATTATAAATCTTCTGGAATTCCGGTTCTTCGGTCTTCGCCGTACCGGTCATCCCAGCCAATTTCTCATACATGCGGAAGTAGTTCTGGAAGGTAATCGAAGCCAGAGTTTGGCTTTCCCGCTGAATTTTCACGCCTTCTTTAGCTTCAATAGCCTGATGCAATCCGTCGCCGTAACGACGTCCGAACATCAAACGGCCAGTGAACTCGTCAACAATAACGACTTCGCCGTCTTTCACCACGTAATCGCGGTCCCGCTCCATGAGCGCCTTCGCCCGCAAGGCTTGGTTGAAATAATGAGACAGCTGCATGTTTTCGCCGGCGTACATATTGGTCACGCCCAGCAGTTTTTCCGCTTTGGCAATACCAGCCTCGGTCGGCAATACCTGTTTCGCTTTTTCGTCCAATGTAAAGTCGGCTTCTTTTTCCAACTTTTCCACTACTTTAGCCACTTTGGCATAAATGTCTGTAGCGCGCTCGCCAGGACCGGAAATAATCAAAGGCGTTCTCGCTTCATCCACCAAAATGCTGTCCACTTCATCGACAATCGCAAAATTCAACGGACGCTGCACCATTTGGTCCGCATAAATGACCATATTGTCACGCAAATAGTCAAAGCCGAATTCATTGTTGGTACCGTAAGTAACGTCGCAGGCGTAGGCATGCTTGCGATCAGCATAGGTCAATCCGTGCAAAATCGTACCCACGGACAAGCCCAAAAATTGATACAACTGCCCCATCCATTCGCTGTCGCGGCGAGCCAAATAATCATTGACCGTAATGACATGGACGCCCTTGCCAGCCAAGGCATTCAAATATACCGGCAGCGTCGCCACCAATGTTTTACCTTCTCCTGTACGCATTTCAGCGATATTGCCTTCATGCAGAACCATGCCGCCCATCAACTGTACGTCAAAATGGCGCATGCCCAGCACGCGCCGCGAAGCTTCCCTAGCCACAGCGAACGCTTCCGGCAATAAATCGTCCAGCGTCTCGCCATTTCCCAGGCGTCGCTTGAATTCTTCCGTCTTAGCTGCCAATGAAGCATCGCTAAAATTCTGCAAATCCTTCTCCAAGGCGTTAATCTGCTCCACCGTCTGCTGCATCCGTTGGATAGTCTTTGCATTCGGGTCTCCAAAGAGTTTCTTAATGAAACCGAACAAGCTATATCACTCCTCAAAACATCGCCGCGAAGGCGTTATATTCCATCTATCAATTCTAGCAGAAGGCGCCTGAGAAGTCAAAATGAACACAAGACTTACGAAAGATTGAACAAGAGTAAATGAGAATCTGAGGGTTCGCAGGAGGGTTACGAATTTTTAGCAAGGGCCGCAATCTCCAAGTTCATATTACAACATCTCCGCAGCCCACTCTATGCTCCTCGTTAAGTTTCCCGTTTTCCCGTAGCCCTCCTGCGTACCCTCTCGTGACTCTGGTTCTCCGGTTCAATAATTTCGCACTTTTTTTAGCCATAAAATAAGCCCCGGCTTTCGCCGGGGCTTATTTCCAGATAACCCTCAGTCATACCCTCAGATTCTCCGGTTCTCTTGTTTGTTTTCTACGGTTCTTAATAGTTAGGCTCGATCAAACCGTAAGCGCCGTCTTTACGACGATACACTACGTTCACGTCTTCCGAGTCCGAATTGATGAACACATAGAAATCGTGATGCACCAGGTTCATCTGCATGATGGCTTCCTGCACATCCATTGGTTTCACTGCAAACCGTTTGGTTTTCACCAACGGGAACTCGTCATCATCAAGCGAGGTAGGAGCCGATACCGGCACCACCAGTTCCGCTTTGAAGCCGTTGCCCCGCAGACGGCGTTCCAATTTGGTTTTATACTTTTCAATCTGCTTTTCCAGCTTTTCAATAACCAAATCAATAGAGGTGTACATATCGCTGGTAGCTTCCTCGCCCCGCAAAATAATGCCGTTGGCCGGAACCGTGACCTCTACGATATGACGCCCTTTTTCCACCGTCAGCACCACGGAGATTTCACCAAGCATTTCAAAGTACTTAGTGATTTTACCAATGCGCTTCTCCACATAGTCGCGCAGTGCAGGAGTAACATCAATGTTTTTTCCACGAATCGCTATTGCCATAATAACCACAACTCCTTTCCGGGTTCTTGTTATAATGTATTCGCCTTTTTTCAGCAAAATCCTTTTTATCGTTTTCGGAATTTTCCGGTTGACCCGCTAGTTTATGCCTAACTCGCGCCAAATATAAAAACAAAAGGCAAGCTCTTCAGCTTGCCTTTTGTTTTACATGCGTATCTTATTGACGGAATACGTTCGAGGCCTGCGGTCCGCGAGCACCCTCTACAACGTCAAAAGAAACTTCTTCACCCTCATTTAGAGATTTGAAGCCGTCCCCCTGGATTGCGGAAAAATGCACGAACACATCGCCGCCATCTTCTTTTTCAATAAATCCATAACCTTTTTCTGCGCTAAACCATTTTACTTTACCTGTCATGCCTGTAGCCTCCTAACATATATCCACTGGAGTGGGTCAATCTTGTAAAAGTATACCATTCCATTACAGGCGTTGTCAAATCACTAGACCAAAGGTCACGAAAATGTTACGTTTTGTATATCAGAAAAATTCCTACAAGATTTTTGAGAGGAATAACTTAGTCCTTTCTTCCTGAGCATCCAAGAAAATAGCCTCTGGCGAACCTTCCTCTACAATCTTTCCTTCATCCATAAAGAGCACGCGATTACCCACTTCCCGGGCAAAACCCATCTCGTGAGTAACCACCACCATGGTCATGCCTTCCCTTGCCAAGGTCTTCATAACTTCTAATACTTCCTTGACCATTTCCGGATCCAACGCAGAGGTCGGCTCGTCAAAAAGCATGACTTTCGGCCGCATAGCTAAAGCCCGGGCAATGGCCACCCGCTGTTGCTGCCCGCCGGACAATTGCTCCGGATAGACCTCCGCTTTTTCCTGCAAGCCCACCTTTTCCAGAAGCGCACGAGCCATAGTCTCCGCCTCCGCCTTGGGCAGCTTACGCACCTGTACAGGCCCCAGCATGACATTCTCCAACACATTCATGTTGGGAAAAAGGTTGAACCGTTGAAATACCATGCCCACTTCCGCTCGGACTGCATTAATATTCGATTTCTTCGACAGAGTCATACCATCTACAATGACTTCGCCTTCTGTCGGCTCTTCCAGATAGTTGATGCAGCGCAGCATTGTGCTCTTGCCGCAGCCGGACGGGCCAATAACAACCACCACTTCGCCTTCATCAACTTCTACATCAATGCCTTTCAGCACATGCAGCTTGCCAAAACGTTTATGGAGCCTCTTAATGCTTATCATCAATCTTGTACCTCCGCTCCAAATAAGCCACTAAACGGGAAATGCTCAAGGTCATAACCAAATAGATAAAAGCCACAGTCAGCCAGATCTCAAAAGAGCCATAGGTCCTAGCGATAATCAACTGGCCTCGACGGGTCAATTCTTCAAAGCCGATTACTGAAACCAAGGACGAATCCTTCAGCATCGCAATAAATTCATTGCCCAACGGAGGAATCACGCGTTTAAACGCCTGCGGCAAAACAATAAAGCGCATCGTCTGCCACCAAGTCATTCCCAACGAACGCCCTGCTTCCATTTGCCCTTTATCAATGGATTGAATACCGCCGCGAAAAATCTCTGCTACGTACGCCCCGCTGTTAATACTGCAAGCCGTAATCGCCGCTATAAATGGATCGATCCGCTGCCCAATTATAATAGGCAGTGCGAAATAAATTAGAAAAATTTGCACTAACAGCGGCGTACCGCGTATAAAGTCAACATACACTGCTGCAAACGAGCGAATCACCCACAGTTTAGACAAGCGCGCCATGCCCATAAAAACGCCGATGACTAGGCCAAAGCCCACACTTAACGCCGTAATCTGGATGGTAACCCCCGCGCCCAGCAGTAACAACGGAAAGGAACGCGTCACTAGGTCAAAATCAAAATTCATGATATCCTTCCTTTTTTCCCATTAGGCTGCAACCGCAAAAACGCAAAGACCTCTTCATTCCGAGCGCCAACAACCGCCGCCGCGCTCCTTTGAGTCTTTGCGTTCCCCTTTTGGGGCCAGCCCTACGTATAAAATTGATAGAATAATTATAAATGCATATGCATAACAGTGTCAAGGAAGCCACTTAGAGAAACCAAAAACAAATGACGAACATCAACAGGAGTAGAGGGAGTAAATGGAGGGTTTGATAAGAAGAAATAAAAACATCAGAAAACCATCCCCTCACTCTACTCACCCTACTCCTGTTTTAAAAAACCGTTCCTAACTCCTAAATCTTTACCATTTTATTTTTAATGGCGTACAACACCGCTTGCGTCCGATCCGAAACATGGAGCTTGCGGAAAATATTCGTCAAATGATTTTTTACCGTTTTTTCGCTTAAAAACAACTTCTGCGCTACTTCATTGTTGCTCATGCCCTGGCAAATGAGCTCCAGCACGTCCAATTCCCGGTACGTCAGACGTTCTTCCTTGCGACGCTCGTAAATGCGCGTCGTCTCCAATAGGCGCTCTTCCTGGCGGTTGATTTCTCCCAACAATTTGCCCGCAAGAGTCGGGTAAATAAAAGTTTCCCCTGCAGCAACCACCTTCAAAGCCTGAATCAACATGGAAGGTTCCACATCTTTTAAAAGATAACCCGCTGCGCCCGCTTTTACCAATTCCACCACATAGTTTTGATCATCGTGAATCGTCAGAACTACAATCTTCACAGGCGAACCAGCTTCTTTTAAACGGCGCGTTACTTCCAGGCCGTTCCCTTTGGGCATATTCACATCCAGCAACAGCACGTCGGGGTTCACTTCCTGCACCAGGCGAACCGCCTCTTCTCCATCTGCCGCTTCTCCCAGCACCTTCAATTCCGGCTCCAGTTCCAGCACATTGCGAATACCTTGTCGCAATAACGCATGGTCATCCGCAATTACAACTCGAATGGTCATATACTCCTCCACCTTGCTCCCTATCGCTATGTATTCATAACTATGTAAAAGCATATCATATTTATTATAGCCGATTCACTGAATTACTGCATCAATAATAAAAGAAATATCCAATAAAATGGTTATAAACCGACTAACGCTCTGTGCTATTAGGCATTTTAACCCAAAACCACTCGGGCTGTCAAAAAGATAACCACTTCCGTATCTTCTTTTTCATGGTATTGATGGCGAAACAACGCGCCCAATACAGGCAGCTCCGCAAAAAAAGGCAGCCGACTCATAGCTTTCGTTTCCGAACGACCGATCAAGCCGCCAATAACCATCGTTTGCCCGTCGTGAAGACGCACTTGCGTATCCGCTTCGCGCTTGCTGAAGCGATAGGCAGGCGGCGCCAGCTGCGTCTCCAATTGCGGCGTACTTACTTCTGTATGCACAACTGCCGTAATTTGCCCGTCCGCCTGTACCTGTGGCGTATATCGCAGAATAATGCCCACATCCCGATAATCATACGTTACCGTAGTCCGCCCGTTTTGCTCGGTTGATTCCCGAGGTATCGGCACACTGTCGCCAATATTGATATAGGCGGTTTTCCCATTCAGCGTCGTGATTTTCGGGCAAGCCAAAATTTCCGCCTTTCCGTTGCTAACCAAGGCATTGATCTTCGCTTGATAATAAAACTCATAAGGCGCGCCGCTTGGGCTCTTGCCATAACGCACAGTACCCCACACAAAATCTCGTTTTTCAGTCGTTTTATCTTGCTGAGTCGTAGTGTTATTTTGCGAAGAATAGCTTGTGGTTTCACTTTTTTCCGGATACGTTGGCGTCTTCTGCCATTCCCACTCAATGCCTATATCCCGCAGATTTCTTTTACTAATCGCCACAACCTGGGCTTCCAAAGCCACCTGCTTTCCCGGAGAGTCCAAAAACGATACTACCTCTTCCGCTTGCCGCCATTCCGTCGCTGATCCTTGAAAAAGCAGCGAGTTAGTCATATCATCTGCTAAAAAGCGTCCTGTATTCTTTGCAGACGTATTCTCATTAGTAGAAGAATTCTTTTTGGTTTTCTCTTGCTTGGCATTTGGGGTGCCAGCTGCCGGAACAACTTCCTTGTCCTTTCGGGTATCATTCAACAGATTCGCCACATCGGATGCTTTAGCATACTGGAGCTTGACGCAATACACCCTGGCAAAACCTTGGCGAAAACAATCCGCCGTACCCACTACCAAAACATTGCCAACCTGCTGGTATTCCAGTCCTTGCAAACGCGAGACGATATCCAGCGCCGTTTTTAGCGGTACCTGCTGCAATTGCGCACTAACCTTCCCTTTCACAGCCGGGTTCAGCACCAAATTCAAATCGCCTAAGCGGGCCAGTGTTTGCAAAACCGGCACAACCTCTTCTTCCTCTACTTGCAAGTCTACCAATGTTTCCATATCGGCCTGTACCGGCTGCGGCCAGCTAATAAGCAAACATACTACCAACAATACTCCAGCCCAATTCCCCCGCCTCAATGCCCCAACGACAGCCAACACTGCCCCTCCGGCCCTTCCAGCAGAACGCTGCGCTCTTCGATTTGCACAACTCGGTATTCCCCTGGCCCTTCTCCGACCCCGTAGGCCCGCGTACGCCCTCCATGTCGCACCAGCGCCATCGTTTGCCCGCCCGAGCGGGCGATTCCTGTCAGCATCGGCTGCAGCGATACCTGCGCTGGCGCAGGCACCGGTGCAGCCGATGCTGATGTTTTAGACGAAGAAACTGTTTGGGGAACCGCCGCTACCACCTGGGCCTTCTTGCTCATTCCCGCTAAGCTTCGGTACTCCGCCGGCGGCGCAAACGGATCTCGCGCACTCACCGCCGCCCCGCCCTGTGGCACAGCTTGCTGTAGTCCTGATTTTGTTTCAGGTACCTCAGTAGGCGCCTTCGGTTTCATCGTTATCGGCGTTTCCGCCACCACAGCCCCATCCGGCCGGCTTTCTAGCCAATACCCAAACAAACCAAGCACCACAATTCCAAGTCCCACAACCAGCCGCCTCTGTACCTCTGTTAACTTCTCCCAAAGCTCCCGTACATCCATCTGCAGCCATTCCATAATAAACCACTTCTTTCCTCTGAAAAACCGCTACTTCAGGAGACCACCGTCACACTGGCTCTTTTTTCCGCATACTTCGTCGAAAAAGCCTTGAAATAGCTGTGCTATTCCTGCGACTTTTCTTCTCGTCTGTGAAAAAACATCTCAGCCTGTCAGTACCCTCCTGAAGCCATCGGCTCCTTTTCTAATTTTAAAACACGTTATCTTTAATCTTATTTCTTCTCTTTTACTTTGAATTTCGTCCCCTAATTCAATCTTGCTTCGCTTTTAGTTCCTGCAATTTAGGCCCTAACAGTCGTTTATAGCCTTCCACCCCGGGCTGATCAAAGGCATCCACATTTGCTAATTCGCCCTCATAGGCCACAGACAATGCCAGCAAGTACAGCAATTCTCCAATATGGTAGGCGTTGAGTCCGGGCAGGGTAAAGACCGCGCTAAAACGTCCGTCCGCCGCCAGCGCCTCGGCATTAGCTTGCCGCGCCGCTTCCAGCGCCTGCCCCATGGTTACGCCCGCCATGGCCGCCAGTTTGGGAATCTGTGGGAACACATCCGGAATCACCCGATCTTCCGCCCATTTCCCAACTCGCACAAACTGAAGCACTTTATCCTTAGGTCCATCCTGATGCTGCTGCGTTTGAGCGTGCATGTCCGTTGTGCCCACCGCCACAATCGGCGTGCGCCCGTAATAAACCGTCTCGCCCTCGCGATTCTGCTTCTTGCCCAAGGACTCCGCCAACAGTTGAACATACCACTCCGCTACCGATTTCATATCATCGCTGTAGGGCATGAAGACCTCGCTCGTCCGCCCGTATTTCTGCGCCGCCAAGTATTTCAGCGCCGCATTCAGCATGGCCGGATTATTCCAAACTTCCGTATCCCGGCAGGCTTCGTCCATAGCCTTCGCTCCTGCTAAAAAGGCTTCAATATCAAAACCGCAGCAAGCCGCAGTCACCAATCCCACTTCGGAAAAAATACTGAACCGGCCGCCGACACCGTCCGGCACAGAAAAGCGCTCCCAGCCCTCTTCTTCCGCCAGTTTTCCCAACAACGTCGCCTGCTTCCCTTGGGCCGGATCAGTGACCGCCACAACTTCCAGCCCCACTCCGGCTACGCCGCGCAGCTCCGCCAATGCCGCCATAAAACAGGCCATCGTATCCAACGTCGAGCCGGACTTAGAGATAACCACCAGCATGACCTTATATGCACCGCCGCCATGAACCGTTTTCATCTGCGCATCATAGGATATTTGCTCCAATAACGCCTGTGTCCTCCGCGGATCAATGTTATTGCCACTAAAATACAACTTCGGCCAACCGCCACGAGCTTCCTTGTGCTTTTGATTCCAGAACTCACCGCAGGTCAGATCGAAAATCACCTTGTTTCCTAAATAAGAACCACCAATACCAAAAAAGACAACCGCGTCAAAATCCGCTTTTACCCTCTGTCCAAAAACCTTTAATCGCTGCAAAGATGAAGGGGAATTCAAATGCCCCTCTGCCACAAAAGGAAGCTGAGAAAACAACACTTTTTCTGGCGTGCCGTCTTTCGATAAATGCCCTCGCACCACACCGCTTTGCCGCATCTCTCCGATAGCCTCGTGCGCCTTATGCAAGCGTTCTTGCAAATGCTCAACTGCTTCGCACTCCACCCGTCCCTCGCCATACAAAAGCGTATAATCAAAAGAAAAACCGGATGCCAATGTCAGTTCTGCTGCCAAAAGCCTCACCCTTTCTTTTTCTGTTATGTTATTGTATTCGAAATTTTAGCAGCGCTTTCCTGCAATGGTTAGTACCTATTTAATCGGAATACAATATTTGGGATTTCCTTTTAATATATATTCTAAAATTCTTTTTTCATAGATATATTTTCCAATAAGAGCATCCTGTTTCATCGCCAGCAACAATTTTGCATAACTTGTTTCACTCCCGTGGAATCCATCGATTGTCTCATCATCATTAGAACCATACCATGTAATATCACTAAAATCATAGAAATTTACATTTTCATCAGAACACAGCTGTTTTATCGATGAACGAAACTCATTTAAAAAAGCTTTATGATTCGGCGAGCAATGCAGTGCTTCATAAATTTCATGTGCCCTGCCCCCGAAAACTAGTCCAAAAAACCAAGTTAGTTTAAGCAACGCACACTATGGTTTGAGGTGCTGGAGGCTTGTATCCAAGGGAACTATGTGGTCGTATCGTGTTATACTCCAAAACCCAACGTTTCGTTAATATATCTACTTCAACCATGGAATCAAAAATTTCTCGGTTTAGAAACTCATCTCGCATTTTACTGTTAAAACTTTCGCAAAAGCCATTCTCCCATGGACTGCCTGGTTCAATGTAAGCAGTGGAAACTCCCAGGTTATGCAGCCACTTGCGTAATTGAT